>JAGAAM010000221.1 GCA_017615235.1 Clostridia bacterium | reverse complement strand
GGAATCGAGTTTGAGGCTGTACTCTATCGTGTGAGTATGACTGCCGTCGAGCCCGGTCTTTCCGGTGCGGATGACGAATCCGCCGTGCGGAAGCCCGGAATGGTCGCGTTCCATCTCCTCCCCGGAAATGAAAGTGACGGTCGTGTCGTAATCGGCGAAATAGTTCGGCATGGTCTTGATCGCAGTCTCGATAGCGGTTTTGTCGGCGCCTTCGGCGGCGACGACGAAACATTCGCGCGTGTGCTTCTGACGGGTGGTGAGTTCCGGCATTTTACCGGAACGCACGGCTTCGAGCGCAGAGGGCACCGGAACGGTATACTGCCTTGCGTCGATAACGCCGGGGATGCGCCTTATAGCGTCGGAATGACCCTGACTGACGCCCTTTCCCCAGAAAGTGTAATCGCGCCCGTCGGGCAGTATCGCGGAAGCGTAAAGGCGGTTTAGCGAGAACATGCCGGGGTCCCAACCGGCGGAGATAAGCGCGATATTGCCGTTCTCGCGCGCGGATTTATCTACGCTGCCGAAATGAGCAGGGATATTCGCGTGGGTGTCAAAGCTGTCGACCACGTTGAAATCCTTCGCAAGCTCCGGCGTCATCAAAGGCAGGTCGGTGGCGCTTCCGCCGCAGATCACCAAAACGTCGAATTTCCCTTTGTGAGAAAGGATCTCCGACGCCCTGAATACCGGAGCGCCGGTAAGAGTTCTGACTTTTTCGGGGTCGCGCCTCGTGAACACTCCGTACAGTTCAACGTCGGGATTCTGCCTAACCGCGGCTTCGACTCCCCTTCCGAGGTTCCCGTATCCGTAAACGGCTATTTTCATAAATTATTGCCTCCGTTTCAAAGCCTTTCGGCAAGCTCGTAAATGAGTTGTTCGGTCTTTTCCCAGCCGAGGCAGGGATCGGTTATCGATTTTCCGAAGACGTGTTCGCCGATTTCCTGTTTTCCGTCCTCGATATAACTTTCTATCATAAGCCCTTTCACAAGGCGCTTTATATCGCCGTTCAGCAGCCGGTTCTCGACGACCTCTTTCGCGATCCTTATCTGTTCCAGCCAGCGTTTTCCGGAATTGTTGTGGTTGGTGTCGATGATCACCGAGGGGTTCACAAGCCCCGACGCGGCGTAGGATTCCGAAAGTTTGAGCACGTCTTCGTAGTGATAGTTCGAAACGCTCTTTCCGGCGGGATCGATATAACCGCGCAGTATCGCGTGGGCGTAGGGGTTGCCCGCGCTTTCGACCTCCCAGCCGCGGTAGATGAACATATGCCCGTGCTGTGCGGCTTTGATCGCGTTGATCATCATCGAAAGGTCGCCGCCCGTCGGGTTTTTCATACCCACCGGGATATCGAGCCCGCTTGCGGTAAGGCGGTGCTGCTGATCCTCCACCGAACGGGCGCCTACCGCGACGTAGGCGAGCAGATCCGAAAGATAACGGTGGTTTTCGGGATAGAGCATCTCGTCCGCGCAGGTGAATCCGTGATCGCGCAACGCGCTCATGTGGAGCTCCCTTATCGCAACGATGCCCTTGTAAAGATCGGGTTTTTCGTCGGGATCGGGCTGGTGGAGCATCCCCTTGTATCCCTCTCCGGTAGTACGCGGTTTGTTGGTGTAGATCCGGGGGATCATAAAGATCTTATCCTTAACCTCGTCCTGGACCCGGCGAAGGCGGGATATATATTCAAGCACCGGTTCGCGGCTGTCCGCGGAGCAGGGCCCGATTATCAGCAAAAACTTTTCTGACCCGCCGGAAAAAATGCTTTTTATCTCACGTTCGCGTTCCGCCTTGATCTTCTCCATCAAAGGAGTGACCGGGAAATCCTCCTTCACCTGCTGAGGGATCGGGAGTTTGCGGTAAAATTTCATATTCATAAGGATCCCCTAAACTTTCTTGTTGAATTTCCTTCTGCGCTCAGACGAGAGCCGCATCATATCGCGCATCGCTTCGCGGTCTTCGTTCTTTATTGTGGCATAGAGCGCCTCGAAACTTTCGCGGTATTTGTCCATCTCGTCAAGGAGCGTTTCACGGTTGAGCAGGAACAGTTCGCTCCACATATCGTCGTTGATATTCGCTATCCTCGTAAGATCGCGGAACGAGTCGCCGGTGTATCTTTCAAGGTCCGGCGCGTCGCAGGCGCACATCAGCGAGATCGCGATGCAGTGCGTGAGCTGGGAAAGGAACGCGATCATCCTGTCGTGCTTTTCCGGGGTCAGCACCGATATATCGCGGCATCCGACGAGCCTGCCTATCTCCTTGCACACCCCGATGCCGTGATCGGTGTTCTTCTCCGTCGGGACGACGATATAGTTCGCCCCCGCGAAGATCGAATCGTCGGCGTATTCGACGCCGCTCGATTCCCTGCCCGCCATAGGATGCGCGGCGATGAACTCTACGCCTTCGGGGAGCAGCGACTGTATCTCATCGACGATACAGCTTTTGACGCCGGTGACGTCTGTGACTATAGTGCCGGGCTTAATAAGGTGCCCGTGTTCCTTTACCCACTGCACGAAAACGTGCGGATAAAGCGAAAAGACGATTATATCCGCCTCTTTCACAAGGCGTTCGTCGACGAAATCGCGTCCTTCGTCGATCATCCCGCGTTCGAGCGCGGTATCTACCGTCGATCTGCGCCTCGTTATCGCGCTGACCCGGAAGCCTTTCTTTTTAAGGGCGAGCGCGTAGCTGCCGCCGAGCAATCCGAGTCCTACTATTAAAAATTCCGCGTCTTTTTTGATGACCATTTTCTTATTCCGTTTCCTCGATTATCGCTCCGAGTTTTTTTATATCCTCAAAAAAACCGGGATAGCTCTTTTTTACCGCTTCCGCGCCTTCGATGCTCCCTCCGGTGACCGAACAGAGCAAAGACAGCGCCATCGCGATGCGGTGATCGTTATGGGAACAAAGCGTTTCCGAAGGCGTTTTGACCCCGTTGCTGTTTATAATCACGCTGTTTTCATTCACGGTGACCGAAGCGCCGAATTTGCAAAGCTCTTTCCGCATACATTCCGCGCGGTCGCTTTCTTTAAGCCTCAAACGGGCCGTACCGGTGAACTCCGCGCCGCCGAACGGCAGCGAAGCCGCGAACGCGACCGGCGCAAGATCCGGGCAGTCGCTCAAGTCGAAGCGTTTTTCGCCGTTTTCAAACCCGGCGAATATGCTTTTATAAACTCTGTCTCCCTGAACGGTATCTTCTTTTATTCCGGTGACCTCCACGTTTCCTCCGGCAAGGTTGAACGCTTCGAGGAACGCGGCGTTGGAACAGTCGCCTTCGACGGTATAGGGCTCGGTTCGGGAATAACTGCGGTCTCCGTAAACGCGGAATCCGTCTGCCGTTTTATCGACGGAAACGCCGAAATCCCGCATGACCGAAGCCGTGATATCGGCGTAAGACGCGCTTTCAAACCCGCCGGCGATACGGATACGGCTTTCACCGCGCAGCATCGGCAGTGCGAGCATAAGTCCGGTCACGAACTGGCTCGATATATTCCCGGGAGCGCAATAATCCCCCGCGGAAAGATCGCCGCAAAGTGCAAGGCCGTTTTCTTTAAGCTCAAAAGTCCATCCGCGCTCTTCACATATCTCTTTATATACTCCCAGAGGGCGCTCGAAAAGCCGTTTCGATCCCGTCAGTACGACCGGTTTTCCCGCCGTGAGGCAAATCGGAATCAGAAACCGTAAAGTGCTTCCGCTTTCGCGGCAGTCGAGTATCGCGCCGTCGGGAATATCAAAAGGATCCAGTCCTCCTATGAGCACCGAATCGCCTTTTATCTCCGCTTTCGCACCGAGCGCGCGAAGGCAGGACAGAGTCGCCGAGACGTCTTCCGAAAATCCGATCCCGCGCACCTCGGCGCCGCCGGTAAGCGAAGCGCAGATCAGCGCCCGGTGAGCGAAGCTTTTTGAAGGCGGAGCGGTGATCTTGCCGCTCAAACGGCAGGGCTTGAAAGCGACCGTCATCACCTGCCGCCTTTTTTAGCGATGAGTATATCCATCGCGTCGCAATAGCCTTTTATGCCTCTGCCGATGACCGTGGCGAGGCAGGCGGAGCGTACGTAGCTCGCGCTGCGGAACGGTTCGCGCTCGGTGATATCCGAAATATGCACCTCGACCGCCGGGATGGCGACGGCTTTGAGCGCGTCGAGCAGAGCGACGCTCGTGTGGGTATAACCCGCGGGATTTATCACTATCCCGTCGAAAACGCCGTAAGCCGACTGGATCTTGTCGATAAGATCGCCTTCGTGGTTGGACTGGTATATTTCGACCCCGACTCCGCACTTTTCGGCGTGGAGCCTTACCGTTTCGCAAAGCGAGTTATAGTCCTCCCTGCCGTAGATCTCGGGTTCGCGTATGCCGAGCATATTGATATTTGGTCCGTTTATAACAAGTATTTTCATTCATAGTTCCTCCGTTATTTCCGCGACCGCGTCGTTTACGCTTTTATCGTTCACGACGCGAACATCGCAGGTCGAAGAATATATCCCGCAGCGTTCGCAGTAACGTTTTTCGATATCCGCCCGGTTGGAAGAAAGCGGACGGTCGTCCGTCGGGACGAGCATTTCCAAAGGACGGTCGAGAAAAACGATCCTGCCGTTCCCTTTAAGTGCGTCGACGTTGGAAGGATCGAGCACCGCGCCGCCGCCGGTGGCGATGACACAGCGGTTCCTGACCGAAAGCTCTTTTATTATACCGCTTTCAACGCGGCGGAAGTATTCTTCGCCTTCCTGCGCGAATATCTTCGCTGCCGGGCGTTTTTCGCGTTCGGCGATCATTTCGTCGGTGTCGTAAAACTCCGTTCCGAGCGTTTTCGCAAGCGCCCTGCCGACGGTTGTCTTGCCGGACGAAGGCATCCCGGTCAGCACGACGTTAAGCTTCGAGCGGTATATTTCGCGGTAAACGCTTTCGATCTTTTCAAAAGGCACCTTTTCGCCGGTGAACAGTTCCCCGGCGTAAGCCGCCTGCGCGACGAGCATATAAAGCCCGCCGACGGCTTTGATACCGCGCTTTTCGGCTTCGATAACGAGCTGTGAACGCAGCGGATTGTAGATAACGTCGACGACGCCTTCAAGCGATGAGAAAGCGTTTATGTCGATCGGGCAGTCTCCCGCGTTCGGGAACATCCCGCAGGGCGTGGCGTTGACTGTGATCTCCGCGTCTTTATGGCGGCGATAAGCCTCCTCGTAGGTGATACAGCCGTCTTTTCTTCTTCTCGAAAGGCGGTAAATCTCCTTCGCGCCGAGCGATAAAAGCACCTCGTAAGCGGTGTTCGAAGTGCCGCCGCTTCCGCACACGAGCGCCTTTTTCCCGCGCACGTTTATTCCTGCGCGTTCTATAAGACCTTTAAGCCCGTAAAAGTCGGTATTGAAGCCCTTCAAAACGCCGTTATCGTTCACGATTGTATTCACGGCGCCGATCCTTTTCGCCTCGGCGCTCACTTCGTCGAGGAACGGGATGACCCGGGTTTTATAGGGCATCGTGACGTTTATACCGCAGAAATCGCGGCTTTTTATAAAACCTTCAAGCTCTTCGTTTTCGACCTCGCGGAGCGAATAATCGTAACCGAAGAAAAGGGCGTGTATCTCTTTTGAAAAACTGTGCGCCAGAGTTTCGCCTATAACTCCGTATTTCAAACCGCGTTACCTCCGGCGAGCAGATCGTATACGGCCAGCGCGGTCACGCAATCGACGACTGCGCGTGCGCGGTGGACTATGCAGGGGTCGTGCCTTCCGGGGACCGAAACGGCGACTTCTTTGCTGTTTATATAATCGACGGTCTTCTGTTCTTTCGCGATCGAAGGGGTCGGACGGACGGCGCAGCGTATTATCAGGGGCGCGCCGTTGGTTATGCCGCCGTTGATCCCGCCGCTGTTGTTCGTGTCGGTAACGATCTTCCCGCCGCGGATCGAAAAAGCGTCGTTCGCTTCGCTGCCGCGCATCCCGGCGATGCCGAACCCGGCGCCGAATTCAACCCCTTTCACGCCCGGGATCGAGAACACCGCATGCGCGAGGATCCCTTCAACGGTGTCGAACCAGGGGTCGCCAAGGCCTGCGGGAAGCCCGGTCACCGCGGTCTCCAGCACGCCGCCGACGCTGTCGAGATCGTTTCTCGCGGCGAGTATCGCTTCGCGCATTTCGTCGCCGCGCGCGTCGTCGAGCACGGCAAAAGTCATATAGGGGCAGATGGCGCTGGCTCCGTAACCTAATAGCAATGCCGCGTGCATCACCTCGC
>JAGAAM010000220.1 GCA_017615235.1 Clostridia bacterium | reverse complement strand
TCAGCAACAGGAGATCGCGCGGCTCGAAGCGTTCATCGAACAGCAGCGCCGCTGGAACCGCGAAAAGAACATAATCGCCGCCGAGAGCCGCCAGAAGACTATCGACAAAATGGTAAAACTCGAAAAACCCGTCGAGCGCGAAAAGGCGATAAAATTCTCCATTGCATCGTCCGATACCCGATCTAACGACGTTCTTTCGGTACGTGATCTTTCAATGAGCTTCTCCGGCGAAGACCTTTTCAGCGACCTGTCGTTCGAATTGAAACGCGGCGACCGCCTTTTCGTTTACGGAGCGAACGGATGCGGTAAATCCACGCTTTTAAAGATACTTACCGGAAGGCTTAAACAGAACGCAGGCGTGTTCGAGCTTGGATATAACCAGACGATCGGATATTACGATCAGGAGCAAAAGCTGCTTAACGAAGACAATAGAGTCATAGACGAGCTTTGGGATGCGTATTCTTCTTTGAGTACGACGAAGATACGATCTATGCTCGCCTCATTCGGATTTTACGGCGACGACGTTTTCAAAAGCGTTTCGGTTTTAAGCGGCGGCGAGAGGGCGCGTCTGTCTATAGCAAAGATGGTCTCCTCCGGCGTGAGCCTGCTTATCCTTGACGAGCCGACGAACCACCTTGACATCGAATCGCGCGAGACTCTTGAAGAAGCGATAATAAATTACGACGGTACCGTAATAGCCGTATCGCACGACAGATATTTCATAAGTAAACTCGCTACGAGGATACTCGAGATCGACAAAGCCGGTTACGGCAAGGGCTACGCCCTGTACGATAACGGCTTCGAGGGATTTCTTTCCGTAAGGAAAAAGAAAGAAATACCTGCGCGGAAACGCGACGAAGGCGCAGGAAAAGCGAGCTTCAACGAATCCAAACAGCGCAAGAACCGCCTGCGCTCAGCAAAATCGCGCTGCGAAGCGATAGAAAAAGAGATTTCCGTTACAGAATCCCTCCTTGTCGAACTGCGCGAAAAAACCGAAGACGGCTCGATCGCGCAGGATTATATCAAACTTACGGAAGTATATGACTCGATCTCGGGTGCAGAAGCAAAGATCGACGAGCTATATTCAGAGCTTGATTCGCTTGAATCGGAGATTTCCGAACTGGAGGAATAAACGGACGGCTTCCCGAATAGATTATACCAAAACGATCTTACGGGAGCGAATGGAATTGTTTGTTTATACTTTAAAGGCCTCCGGGCTTAAGTTTTTTGCGATCATCGCGATCTCCGTCGCGGTACTTGCAACGCTTATCGGCATTTTACCTGCCGTAAACGCCGAATCCGACGCCGCCAATGTGAATATCGACTACGGTGACGTGTCATCCGAATCCGATATGGTAAATTTCCTTTCCGGTTTCGGTTACGAAGTAGATCCAAACGTTGCGGAAATATCAGAAGTTACCATACCGGAAGAATTCGACTCCGCCTTCAGGAAGTATAACGAGATCCAGCGCGCGCAGGGGCTCAACCTTAAAAGACATATCGGAAAGACCGCGAAAGTATATACCTTCCGCGTCAAAAACTACGGCACGGAAGGCGAAGTTTACGCCACCCTTTTTGTCCGCAACGGCAAGATCATCGCCGGTGATATCTGCTCGCAGGAAGGCGAAGGATTCGTTCACGGTTTCAAAAAACCCGTTGAGGATCGATAATAACGAAATATGGTTTTACGACCGCTTACGGAGGAATTCCACCGATCTCCGCAGGCGGTTTTTATATACTTTCGCCACTTCGTAAAACGATATGAAAAAAGATTGTGTATTTTTGTTGAAAAAATATATTTACATTGTCCGGGTTTTATTCTACAATAAAAGCGAAGTAAAATATTCGAGGTGTGTAACTATGGCGCAGAATTCTTATCACGGAAAAATGGGTCTTATCGTCCTTAAAAGCTGCGAGCAGCTCGGGCAGGAAGTTGACCAGTTCATTCATCAGCTTCGTAACGAGGAGGACGGCGAAAGCTACATTATCCCGATCCAGGAAGTTCGCTTCAACAACGGCGAAGGCAAAGTTAAGATCAATGATTCCGTCCGCGGACGCGATATCTACATTCTTTGCGACGTCGGCAACTATTCCTGCACTTACAATCTTCACGGCTACGAGAACCACATGAGCCCGGACGATCATTTCCGCGACATCAAGCGCGTTCTTTCCGCGATCAACGGCAAAGCCGACCGTATCACGGTGCTTATGCCTCTGCTTTATTCTTCGCGTCAGCACAAACGCAAGGGCCGCGAATCGCTCGACTGTGCTATGGCGCTCGAAGAGCTCCAGGAATTAGGCGTCAACTGCATACTCACCTTCGACGCACACGATCCGACTATCTGCAACGCTATACCGAAGACCTCTTTTGAGAACATATTCCCCACCTATTCGATGCTCAAACGCTTTATCCAGAACGAAGGCGACGATATATTCAAGGATAACATGACCGTCATCAGCCCGGACACCGGCGCCATGGAACGCGCGATCTATTACGCGAACGTTCTGGGGCTCGACGTCGGTATGTGCTACAAACGCCGCGACCATACCCGTATCGTCAACGGCAAGAACCCGATAGTCCAGCACGAATACATCGGCGGTCCGCTTGAGAACAAGCGCGTGCTCATTATCGACGATATGATCGCTTCCGGCGAATCGGTCATCGAAGTCATCAACGAGATCACCAAACTAAAAGTTACCGACGTTTACGCCGCCTGTACCTTCGCGTTCTTCACCGAAGGATTCGAGAAGTTCGACAAGCTTTACGAGGAAGGCAAGCTTAAAAAACTTTACTCCACGAACCTTTCATACGTCCCGCAGGAGCTTATCGACCGTCCGTGGTTTCAACTCGTCGATATGTCGAAATTCATCGCAAAGATACTTAACACCCTCAATTACGACGAATCCATCGCTCCACTGCTCGAATGCACCGCGCGTATACGCAGGCTTTTAAAACGCTATAACCAGATCAAAGACGACGGACAGCAGTAATAAACGTTAATAAATTAATACATAAGGCCCTATGTTAAACAAAGTTAAATTTGTTGTTGACAAAGGGCTTTTTGTGTGTTAAAATATCTTAGTATGAAAACTTATGTTTTCTCCTT
>JAGAAM010000219.1 GCA_017615235.1 Clostridia bacterium | reverse complement strand
CGGCGTTTTCGGTCCCGACGTTGCCCTCGATTATGCGGTCGAGTTCCTCGATTATCCTTTCGCGCCCTTCGTAATCCTGCCCTTCGAGGATGACGGCGAACTCGTCGCCGCCGATACGGTAGACCGGACTGTGCTTGAAATGCTCGCAGATAAGCGCGGCGGAGCGTTTGATATAGGCGTCGCCCGCCTGGTGGCCGAGGGTGTCGTTTATGTGCTTGAGCCCGTTCACGTCGCAGACGGCGACGGCGAACGCCGCGACCGCACCGGATTCGATGGCACGGTCAGTCTCCGATTCGCGGTCGACGTAGGCGTGTTTGCTCTTGACGCCGGTGAGCGGATCGCGGTAGGCGGCGTCACGCGCGACGTCGCGCTCGTTTATCGCCTTGTTTTCCCATTTCTTCATCGAAAAATAGTTGACGAGCATTATCCCCAGCGAAAGCCCGAACAGCCCGACCACCGCGAAGGTGGTCACTATCTCGTAGGAATGGATCTTCCCCACGACCGATTCGACGAATTCCGACCCTTCGGAAGCCGAAGCGCCGTCGTAATAGTCGCGCACCGAATAGATCGCGTCCTTCGTGATGCTTTCGTCGATGCGCTGGGTCCAGATGATCCCGGCGAAGACGACGAGCGAGAGCAGCGCGATCCAGACGATTATCGCTTTACCGAACCGCCGCGCGTGATCCTTTGCGATGATCCGGCGGAAATAGATGAACCCGAGTATCGACCAGACGATAAAGAGGAAATAAGTCTCGGTCCGGATCGTCTCCCGCGAAAGGATGTCCGGCATAAGCAGGTATACGCCGAGCGCGAGCATTATCACGAACCCGGCGGCGCCGATTATCCTGAACTTTTTGTCGCCTTCCTTTTTCGCCGTCTTATACACCGCGGCGGCGGCGAAACCGTAGACGAGCGTCGATCCGACGGTCGTGACGTCGACTATCCAGCCGATAGCCGTCCTTCCGAGGAAGGGAATGACCGCCGAGATCGCGAATACGAGTATCATCGCCCTTGCGGGGATGCTTTTTTTATTGAGCTTCGCGAAGCGCGAAGGCAGTATGCCGTCCTGCGCGAGAGCGTAGAAAAGGCGGCTCAGCGCGCGGAGGTTGCCGATAAGGCTTGTCACGACGAGGGCGAAAAGCGAAGCCGAAATGACCGCTATCCCTGCGTTCCCGAGATAAGCCTGCGCGGCGTAGAACGCCGGAACGGCGCGGATGCCCTCCTCGCTGCCGAGGTTGTTTATGTAATCGAGCCAGCTTTCGTATTCCGGCGGATAGGCGGTGACCGAGAGCAGAGTGACGAAAACGTAGATAAGCGTCGTGGTGATCACCGAAACGACGAGCACGCGGAAAAGTTTTTTGCTTTGGAATTTATATTCCTCCGAGGAGTGCGTGACTCCCTCGAAGCCGATGAACGCCCAGGGCGAGATGAACAGCACGGTAAGTATCTGGGAGAACCCGGAGCTTCCCGGTACGAATCCCGGCGAATAGCTTTGACCTCTGCCTGAATGCCCGAATATCGCGGCGAAGAAGCATGCCGCGATACCGATCACGAACACCGCTGCGAGCGCGACCATAACGTGCGCCGCCGCCGATTTGCTTTTTATGCAAAGCAGGGTGACGAGCGCGATCGCGGCGATCGTCAGAAGCGCCTCGCCGATATAAACGTCGTATCCGAACAGCGTGTAAAGATAACCGAACCGGAAGATATCGCCAAGCAGATAATCGGCGAACAGCGGGATCGCCGTGGCGTTCGCCCAGAACATCGAGATATAAACGAGTATCAAAAACCACGAGACGAGAAAAGCGCGGTCGTAGCCGAACGCGTTTTTCGTGTAGGTATAGATGCCGCCGGCGCTGGGATACCGCTCCGACATATAGGCGAAGCACCGGCTTATGACGAGCATGATAAGCCCGCCGAGCACTATGCCGATAACGCTCCCGACCGGCCCGGACTGTGAAAGATAGGAACTTCCGGTCACGACGAGAGCGCCCCAGCCGACGCTGGTGCCTACGGCGAGTGCCCAGACCGCCCTTGAAGACAGATAGGGCGAAAGCGAATTGTTCCTTTCGGTGCCGTTCCCGGTCATTCGTTACATCTCTTTTCTTTTCAAATGCTGTCGGTGCCGACGTTCCCGATCGAGGCGAGCACGTCCTCCCTTAACCGGTCGTAATAACCCCAAAGCTCGCGAGGGGTGTATTCTTCCCATTCGGCGCGGTCGCCGCTGACGAAAAACGAGCGCATCTCCGTCGCCGAAATATCCGTCGACTTCGGAACGTAAAGCTCCGCGACCGAAAGGCCTTTCACGCTGTCGAACCAGTCGATGCGGCGTTCTTCTTTGCCGGAGATCAGCAGGTCGGGCGTTTTTCCGAACCGTGCGACCGCCGTTTCGATGACGTGATCGCCCCAGTGCGGATTGTTGCCGACGCCGATATCCGGCAGAGGGCAGATCAGGATCCTGCCGCCGTAGATCCTTGAAAGGAGTTCCTCGCGCAGTTCGTAGGTGAACGGATTCTTCTCGGTCCCGTGCTCCTGCGACGAGCCGATGAACACGCCGACGGAATCGCAAAGCGCGATCGCCTTGTCGATCATATCGCGGTGGCCGTTGTGGAAGGTCTGGAACCTTCCGATTATCATTCCGAAGGAATAGGCTTTTGCCATTTTATCAGCCGAGGACCCTGCGGCCGCTTATGAACCTCGGAGTCCAGTATTCGGAATCCATATTCTTGACAGCGGTGGGTTTTTCGGGATTGCTGCAGGCGATGAACCGGCCGTTTCCGATATAGATCCCCACGAAACCCGCCGGTCCGCCGATCTCGTTGGCGAAAACGGCGATATCGCCGGGCTCCATTTCCTCGCGGGTGAGTTCGGTGCCGGCGGTCGCGATCTTGGCGAGCTGGCGCGGGATCTTCACTCCGATTTGTTTAAAACAGTAATAGACGAACCCGGAGTTGTCGAACCCTTCCGGGGTCGTTCCGCCGCGTACGTACGGCGTGCCGATAAGCGAATTTGCCAGAGCGACGACTTCGTCGGCGGGCGTCAAAGGCCCGTCGGAGGAGATCTCCTCCGCGCTTTCTTCGCCGGAAACGTCCTCCGGGACGTCTTCGGAGACGGGCTCGGAAGGCTCTTCGTCCGAGCCTTCGGCGGATGCTTCGGGCTCGCTCTGTACCGCGGAGCTGTCGTCAGCAGGTTCCGACTTTTCGACGATGCTTACGTCGATCTTCGAGGTGCCGGCTTCGCTTTGATCGCCGGTCACGTTATCGCATCCGGCAAGAGCCAGGATGGCGAGGATAGCCGTAAGAACGGCTGCAATAATCTTTTTCATTGTTTTTTACCTCCGTAAAAAGGCATTTATATGCCGGGGTCGAACGACGGCATAAGTTTTAATTTGAATTCGTTTATGCGGTGCAAACGGTCGATCTTTGCTTTTTTGTCCGCGTCTTCGATCACGCCTTCGCGGATATAGCGGTCGAGCTCGGCGTAGGTGAAACCGAGGTTTTCCTCGTCGGTCTTGCCGCAAAGCCCGTCGATCGGGACCTTGTCGACAAGCTCGTCCGGGAGACCGAGCAGCCTGCCTATCGCCTTGACCTCCTGCACCGTAAGGTGCGAGCAGGGGCTGAAATCGCCGGCGCTGTCGCCGTAGCGTGTGGAATAACCCACCCAGTCCTCCGAAAGATTGCAGGTGTTCGCAACCCTGCCGTTGTTGCTCTGCGAAACGGCGTAAAGCGCCGACATCCTAAGTCTCGGCGCAAGGTTCGCCCTGCTTTGCTCCGAAAGCTCGAAGGGGATATTCTTCTTCACTCCTTCGAAGGCGTCTTTGATATTCACTTCGTAATAACGGATGCCTAAACTGCGCACGAGAAGGTACGCTTTGTCGATATCCGGCTGTTCGCCGTTTGGCATAAGCACGCCGATGACGCGCTCCTTTCCGAGCGCTTCGGCGCATAACGCGGCGACGACGGAGCTGTCCTTGCCGCCGGAAATGCCGACTACGGCGTTGCAGCCTTTGCCGTTCTCTTCAAAAAAACCGCGTATCCATTGAACGCAGGCGTCTTTCACCCGCGCCGCGTCGAAGTTATAAGCCATTTTTATTCAAGCCCGGTCAGAAGACCGCCCCCGTAAAGCTCGATACAGCCCTTGTCGCAGGCGGAAGCGAGTTTCGGGTCGATAGGGAGTTTTTCGACTTTCGGGATACCGTACTGCTCCGCGACGCGCTCGATGCCGCTTTCGCCGAAGATGCGGTGTTCCTTGCCGCAGTCGGGGCATTTGAAATAAGAGAAGTTCTCCACTATCCCGACGACGGGGATATTCACCATCTCCGCAAGCTTGACCGCCTTTTCGACGATCATGGAGACGAGCTCCTGCGGGCTGGTCACGATGATTATCCCGTTGACCGGGATCGACTGGAACACGGTGAGCGGAACGTCGCCGGTTCCGGGAGGCATATCGATATACATCTCGTCGACGTCGCCCCAGTTGACGTCGGTCCAGAACTGCTGTACCGCTCCGGCGATGATCGGGCCGCGCCAGGCGACGGGATCGGTCTCGCGTTCGAGCAGGAGGTTCAAAGACATTATTTTTATTCCGGTCCTGCTCTCCGCCGGGCACATAAGCGTACCGTCGCCGGTGACTCCGCCTTTGATCCCGAAAACGCGGGGGATCGACGGGCCGGTTATGTCGGCGTCGAGGATGGCGACGGATTTATCCGCCCTGCGCGCGTTGACCGCCAAAAGCGAGGTGACCAGCGATTTGCCGACTCCGCCTTTGCCGCTGACTACGGCGTAAACCTTTTTGATATTGCTTCCCTTTCCGGGATTGACGAGCATGCTTTCGCTCTCTTTGCCGTTCTCGCGGCTTCCGCAGGCGGCTTGACAGGTCGAACAGTCATGGGTGCATTCGGACATTTTGTTTTCTCCTTAAATCGTTTTCAGATAATCCGCGCTGATCTTCGCGCATTCGAGGCGTGAAAGCCCCATGGAAGGTTCGTCCTGCTCGACGATGAGCCATTCGGCGCCGCTTTTTTCGGCGGAGGCTATTATCTTTTTCATATCCTGGACTCCCCTGCCGAGCGGACGGAACTCGAATTCGCTCTGCGCTTCTTTTCCGTCGTCGACGCCGATAAGGGCGTACATCCTGTCGCTCTTGCCGCCGGCGTAATCCTTCAAGTGGACGAGAGGGATCCTTTCCGCGTATTTTTCAAGATATTCCGCCGGATCGACACCGCCTACGCGCGCCCAGCAGACGTCGATCTCGGCTTTCAAAAGCTCCGCCGGGATCGCCGAATACAGCGCGTCGAGGTAGTAATCGCCGTTCCCGTCGAGCGCGAACTCGAAATCGTGGTTGTGATAGCTTACCGTAAATCCCTTATCCGTCAGTTTTTCGCATATCGCGCGGACGTCTTTCACGGTGTTCTTCCAGCCGGGAGTGCCGGGACGGTCCTCCTGCGGAAGATAGGGAACGACGATGTTTTTACAGCCGATCTCTTTGTAGTCGCTTATTATTTTGCCGGTATCCGCCCGAAGATCGGCGAGCGGAACGTGCGCCGACACCGGAACGAGCCCCGAAGCGGCGGTCACGCGCGCGAACTCCTTCGCGCTTTTGCCGTAAAGCCCGGCGAGCTCGACCCCGTCGTAGCCGTAACTTTTTATCGCTTTGAAAGTCCCGGCGAGATCGCGTTCCGCGTCGGTGCGGACCGAATAGACCTGTAATGCGGTAGGAAGCATAACTATCTCCTTAAATAACGAATCTGCCGTTGACGAACACCGGCGTTGCGACGCCGTCTTTATAGCCGGTCACGCAGAGGTCGCCCGCGCCGATCATAAAGTCGACGTGCACCATCGAATCGTTCACACCGAGCGCGTAAAGCTCCTTCATCGTCATACCGGCGAAACCTTCGACGTTGCTGGTATATCCGGCGCCGAGCGCGACGTGGCAGCTCGCGTTCTCGTCGAACAGCGTGTTGTAGTAAAGCAGTCCGCTTTTGCTTATCGCGGAATCGACGGGCACGAGCGCCAGCTCGCCGAGCTTACAGCTCCCCTCGTCGGTGGCGATGAGCTTCGACAAAGCCTCTTCCCCTTTTTCGGCGTGCCAGGAAACGGCTTTGCCGTCCTTGAAGTCGATATAAAAGTTCTCCACGAGCACTCCGCGCAGCGAAAGCGGCATCGTGGAAACCAGCCTGCCTTCGCAGTCGCCGCTTTTAGGCGTGGTGAAGATCTCCTCGGTGGGCATGTTCGGGTTGAAATACACGCCGCCGAGCGTGTTCTCGCCTCCGCCCGCCCAAAGGCTTTGCGGCATAAGCGCGCAGCGGAAATCGGTGCCGTTGGAGGACTTGTATTCAAGATAGTCGAAGCGCAGTTTGTTAAGCCTTTCGCACCTTCCGGTGAAATCGGCGTTCTTTTTCTCCCAGGCCTTGAAAGGATCGTTTATCCCGTCGACCATACAGGAATCGAGTATCGCCTTCCATAACTTTTCGACGGCGACGGAGGTCCTGTCGTCCGGGAACATCTTCTTTGCCCAGGCTTTGCCGGGATAGGCGGCGACGAGCCACTGGTATTTGTTCTCCATCTCGTCGCGATAGGGCTTGACCCTGCTGCTGTACGCGATGATCGCGCGGCTGACCTTTTCCTGGTTTATCCCGCGCAGGTTGTCCGGGTCCTCGCAGTCGATGTGGATCGCGGCGGGAAGGGTCTTCGCCTCGTATCTGACCTTCTCGACCTTCCATTCCGGCACCTTGCAAAGCGACCTGAGCCCGCGTTTCTGATACCCGAGCCGGCTTATCTTCTGGTCGAGCCAGTCGACGTAGACGTTCGATGCCCCCGCGCGGTAGCCTTCCTCCGCGACGAGCCTTACGAAATCCGCCGCCTCGACGTCGGAAACTATGCGAAGCTCCTGGCCTTTCTGAATATTCACGCCGACGCGCACGAGCAAAGCGGCGTATTGCCTTAAAACCGATTTTTTCATAACGTCACTCCGTAAAAACCGGCAAAAGGACAGAAGTCCCCTTGCCGATCTCCGTTTTGATTAGTTGTCTTTTTCTTCCTTGTCCTTTTTG
>JAGAAM010000218.1 GCA_017615235.1 Clostridia bacterium | reverse complement strand
CGGCGGGATCGACAGTCCCGTCGCGGGGTACATGATCGCCAAGCGCGGCGTGCAGCTCGACGCGGTGCATTTTTACAGTTATCCGTACACGAGCGAGCGCGCAAGGGACAAGGTCGTCGAACTCACCCGGCTCGTCGCGCGCTACGCGGGGCAGATCCATCTGTATCTCGTGCCGTTTATAAATCTGCTTTCTTTATTCAAATAATATGAAGTTATAAGAAATCTTTGTCCAATCTCAAATCTGTCCTGCCCGTATATCGGGTTTTCGGCAGTGCCATAAATCACCATATCATAAAGGGTGTCGTCGGTAAGTCCCTCACCGTATTTTTCAACATAAGCATAATAGTAGCACTGATTGCCTGCATAAGGCGAATTGTTGCTTTTTTCCTCGTTATACCCGGCTATCGTGGCAATGTAAAAACTGCTCGGATTTATTTTAGTACCTAAAATTGCAAAGTTACCGCTGTAAATATAACTGCAATCAACATCAGAATATATATCTAAACCCGGCGAGTCGTCTTTATAAATTACCGGCAGTGGCGCGACGCCTTTGAATTCTATTTGCTCATGCAGGTTTGTGTATTTCCCCACTATCGGCAAAGTCGCAACGTCGATCGTCGAGGCAGTAGTGCCAACAGTTGTTTCTTCCGTGGTTGCGGTTTCTTCCGTCGTCAATTCAGTTGCAGCAGTCGCCGTAGTCGCGGCGGTTTCGGTCGTTTCGGCAGTTTCCGTAGTTGATGCTGTTTCTGTCGTCGCGACGGTTGCAGTTGTACTTTCTTCCGTAGTGACTACTTCGGGATCGCCGTGAGAAGCGTTGAATTCTTTGAAGAATTCCACCAGTTTTTCGTTGCTTGCTCTCTCGCCTATCGGCTTCGGATTTATAAATTTGCCGTTTTCGTCGAGTTCGTAATGAACGTACGCGCCGTTTGCTGCGGAGTCTTCCACTCTTTCTCCGCTTTCATTTTTGAAATATATCGACGGATACAACACTACCGCACCGTCTTCGACAAAATTGATTTCCTGGATGACTCCGTCGCGAAAATCGCAGACCTCTTCTATCGTTCCGTCAAACGAAAAGCGATATATAACGCTTTTACTAAGCGGCTCTTCATTCATTGAAGTAAAATACACGCCGTATTTGTTTACCGCCAATATCTGCGCGCCTCCTGTACGAAAAACCTCTTCATCACTGATTACTTTTCTTTCGTCCTTCAGCGGATCAAGCGCGATAAGCCCTTCTTCCGGTGACCTGCCGTAAAAGAACTCTCCGTCATACACGCCGTTGCTTAAAGCTATAAATGATCTTATCGGGTTGTTTACGACTTTCCTGTTCTGAAAATTCATATCCGCCGTATAAAACCGGTGGATATTGTCGCTTCCGAGCATGGCAAAATAGACGTACCCGTCGGCTATCTCAAAAAAAGTGATCCACTCGTCTTCCGCGGACGTCATTTCTTCGAGTTTCTTCGTTGATACGTCGTACCGTAACATCTGATTGTGTCCCGTTTTGCTGTTCGCAAAAACGAAGAACAAATATTTATCGTAAGAACGAAAATACGTTATATATAAAGCGTTTATGTATGTACCGTCAAGTTTGCCGACCTCGCCGAGCGCCAAATCAAGCCGCAGATCCGAGGCGTCAAACGACGTTGAGTATATCATTTCGCCGCGCGCAAAATAAAGCCGGTTGTCATATTCGCAGTAAACCGTCTGTCCTGTCAACGACACTGAACGGAAAAGCCGCGAAACGCACGTGGTTGATTTGTGATCGCACAAAGGATCAAAGCAGAAAGCGTAGCTTTCTCCGTCAACCTTGGAATAATAGTACGTTTTCAAATCGGCAAGCAAAAGGCGCGTCGGCGTTTCCGTGACACGGTGATACGCGGCGCTCGCGTAATATATCTTGCTCTCTTCCGGCTCCGGCGTCGTCCCGCCGGTTGTTGTTGCAGTCGTTGTTGTTTCCGGCTCGCCGCCGCAGGAAGCGAGAAGCAATACGGCGGTGATGAGTGCGATTATTAGCGCGATGAGTTTTTTCATGGGCGGGCTCCTTTCAAATTCAATATGGCTTCCGTATTTTGCGGCTTTATTTTTCTTCCTCTTCCTCTTTCCCGAAGACGTAGAGGTAATAGTCCTCGAGCGTGGGTTTTGCTGGGGTGCCGCCGGGGATCGCTTCGTCGGAAAGGACGCGCAAAGTCGCGCCTTTTTCGTTTTTGGCGATGTTCGTCACGCGCATCGTCTTTTCGCATTCGTCGACGCGGCTCTCCTCGACGTCGATAGTCCACACCTTGCCGTTCATAGACGCCGCGAGCGCCTCCGGCTTCGATATCGTCTGTATGTACCCTTTTTTGAGTATTATCGCGTCTTTGGCGATGAATTCCACGTCGGAAACGACGTGCGTCGCGATAATGACGATCTTCTGCAGCGCGATCGACGCTATGTAGTTGCGTATCGCGATCCTCTGCTTGGGATCGAGCCCCGCCGTCGGCTCGTCGAGGATGAGCAGATCAGGGTCGCCGAGCGTCGCCTGCGCGAGCGCAAGGCGCTGCTTCATGCCGCCCGACATCGAGCGGATCTTGTGGCGCGCCACGTCCGACAGCTCGACCGCAGCCAGAACTTCGGGGATCTTCTTTGCCGCGACATCCTTCGATATG
>JAGAAM010000217.1 GCA_017615235.1 Clostridia bacterium | reverse complement strand
GGCGTTTGAGCGCCTCGATCACCTTTTCCCTGCGGAAGCCGTAAAGCGTGAGCGTATCGACCACCTGGCGCATCTTTTCGCCCTTTGCGGGAGCGCCCGCCTTGCTTTGAGGAGCAAATTCGATCCCGCCTACTTTGTCTTTAAGCTTTATTATGAGCATCTGCGCCGTCTTCAATCCGACTCCCGGCGCCTGGGCGATAAGCTTCGCGTCGTTGGAGGCGACCGCGGAGCGCAGATCGGACGGCGAAAGCGTTCCGAGTATCGCGACGGCGGTCTTCGGGCCTATGCCGGAGACCGATTTGAGCTGGACGAACAGCTCAAGCTCGTCTTCGTCGTAAAAACCGTAAAGCGAAATATCGTTCTCGGTCACCGACATATACGTATAAAGCCTTACCTGTTTGCCGATGTCGGGCGCGAGCTTCGAGGCGGTCGAGACCGATACGCCGATCCGGAATCCGACTCCGGAACAGTCGATGACAGCGTATTCGCCGGTAACCGAATCGAGTTTGCCGCTTATGTAGTGTATCATCGTTGACCCCCTTATCTTATCCTCGTGCCGTGACACAGCGCCAGCGCGAGCGCGTCCGCCGTGTCGTCGGGTTTGGGTGTTTCTTTAAGGTCGAGCATAAGGCGTACCATATACTGCACCTGCTGCTTTTCAGCCCTGCCGTAGCCGACGACGGAGCTTTTTACCTCCAGAGGAGTGTATTCATAGATATCGACGCCCTTTTTATACGCGGCGAGCAGTATCACGCCGCGCGCCATCGCGACGTCGATCGCCGTCGTGGCGTTGCTGTTGAAGAAAAGTTCCTCCACCGCGATGCAGTCGGGACGGTGGCGTTCGAGGAGGGAAGACATCTCGTCGTATATCTCCGAAAGCCGTTTTTCGACTATCTGGTGGGGCTTGGTTATGATCGCGCCGTATTCGACGGCGCGGTATTTGTCACCGGTCTTCTGGACGAATCCGTAACCGATCGTCGCAAGCCCGGGATCGATTCCCAAAATAAGCATATGATCACCCTTTTTATCAAGTCATTTTACCACAAAATTTCATCACGGTCAACAACTGTATATATTTTTTAAGGAAATATAAATAAAAAATTTACAAGTTTTTTTCAAAAAGGACTTGTATTTTTCCCGCGGATAATATATCATAGTGCGGTATCTGAAAAACCACCCCTGAACACCACGAACGAAAGGATCAATAAAATGACTATCGAAAGAATCAAAGAACTCATCGGCAGACAGCTTCGCATCGATCCGGACACCATCGCGGATGACGCGGCTATACTCGAAGACCTCGGAGCCGACAGCCTCGACGTAGTCGAAATGCTCATGACGCTCGAAGACGAGCTCGGCATAACCATCCCCGACGACGACGTGAACGGTCTCCGTACCGTGAAAGACATCGCCGACTATCTCGAAAACTTCAATGCATAACAAAAAAGCCGCGATCTTCGATCTCGACGGCACTCTGCTCGACACGATCAAAGACCTCGCATCTTCGGTCAACCGCGCTCTCGCGATGCGCTCGCTCCCTCCGCACAGCGTCGGCGAGGTGCGCAGTTTTATCGGCAACGGGGCGCTTATGCTGGTATCCCGCGCTTCCGGTTACTCGCCCGAAAGCCCGGAATGCGCCGCTCTTCGCGCCGATTTCACCGCCGATTACAAGAATCATCTGGCGGACGATACTCTGCCTTATCCTGGCATACCGGAGCTTGTAAAGACCCTTGCCGACAGCGGCGTGAAAGCCGCCGTGGTATCGAACAAGGACGATTCCTGCGTGCAGATCCTGATCAAAAAGTTCTTCGGTGAAAACGTGACGGTTTCCCGCGGAGTGCGCGCCGAAAGCGAACGCAAACCCTCGCCGGAGACCACCTTCGAGGTGCTTTCCGTACTCGGGATAACGCCGGAAGAAGCCGTTTTTATCGGCGACGGGAAGTCGGATCACGACACCGCGCATAACGCCGGAATTACGTTCGTCCCGGTATCTTACGGCTATACCGATCCGGCGAAATTTCCCGCGTTCTGCGCCGAAACTCCCTGCCCGGACGTCCCTTCTCTTACCGCGAAACTCAAAGAAATCTTCGGCATATGATCCTGCAAAAACAGCAAAAACCGGAAGCTTTGTCGGCTTCCGGTTTTTATTTTGCGCCTGATCAGGCGTTTTCGGATTCGCTGTTCCTGTTGATCTTCATTTCAAGGTATTCTTCCTTGCTTATCAGCACGGCGCGTTTTTTGGTCGCCGCGTCGAATTCGCCGATGATTCCTTTGCGTTCCATCTTATCGACGATCCTCGCCGCTCTCGCATAGCCGAGCGAAAGCCGCCTTTGGAGCAGGGAAGTGGATACCGTTCCGCATTCCACGGCGACGCCGACCGCGTCGACGAACATCGGGTCTTCTTTGTCGGAATCGCCGTCGCCTCCGGCGTCTTCGGCGGCGCCGCGTTTGCCTTTCATGCCGCAAAGCTTCGCTTCGTTGGCGATCATCTGGATGATGTTGTCGTCATACTGAGCGACGCTCGCTTCGCGCATGAACTGGGTTATCCCGGCAAGCTCCGATTTATCGTCCACGAATGCGCCCTGGACCCTTATCGGCTTCATCGCGCCGACGGGATAGAACAGCATATCGCCCCTGCCGAGGAGCTTTTCGGCGCCTGCCATATCAAGTATGACGCGGCTGTCGGTCTGGGAAGCGACCTTGCAGGAGATACGCGACGGGATGTTCGCCTTGATAAGTCCGGTCACGACGTCGACGGAGGGCCTCTGCGTACCTATGACGAGGTGGATGCCCGCCGCGCGCGCCTTCTGCGCCAGACGGCAGATCGAAGTCTCGACGTCGTCGGGAGCGGTCATCATAAGGTCGGCAAGCTCGTCGATAAAGATGACTATGCGGTACATCTGCTCGCGTTCGGGATCGTCGGCGGTGACGCTGTTGTAGCTGTCTATATCGCGTACGCCGACTTCCTGGATAAGGTTATAGCGTTTTTCCATCTCGTTGCACGCCCAGTTAAGGGTACCTGCGGCGTTTTTCGGATCGGTGATGACCGGGACGAGAAGGTGGGGGATGTTGTCGTAAGGCTGGAATTCGACCTTTTTCGGGTCGATGAGTATAAGCTTCACTTCGTCGGGATGGCAACGGTAAAGCAGCGACACGATCAGCGAGTTGATACACACCGATTTACCCATGCCGGTAGCGCCGGCGATAAGCAGGTGGGGCATCTTCGCAATATCGAGATATACCGGATTGCCGGCGACGTCCTCGCCCAGCGCGGCGTAAAGTTTGCTCTTGTGGTCGCGGAACGCGGAGGAATCTATAAGCCTGCGCAGACGGACGGTAAAGGTCGTCTTGTTCGGTATCTCGATACCTATCGCCGCTTTTCCGGGGATGTTTTCGATCCTTACGGCAGTCGCCGCGAGGTGGAGGGCGATATCCTCCGAAAGATTTGCGATGGATTTTACCCTTACGCCGGTCTCCGGCTGTAATTCATATCGAGTGACAGTCGGGCCGCAGGTGCAGTCTACGACGTGCGCCTTGACGTTGAAGCTCGAAAGCACTTCTTCAAGCTTGCGGCTGGTGCGCTCGATATCCGAAGCGGTTGGCCGGTTGTTGGTCGGGTCTCCTTCGGTAAGGAGCGATATGGGCGGGAATACGTACGGCGCTTTTTCCGGCTGTTCGATGACGACTTCTTCTCCCTCGGCGCTTATTTCTTCGGGCTCTTCGGGAGTCCCGGCTTTTTCGCCGTTCGGCGCGGAAAGATCCTCGAAGGTATCGAAAGGAGGCGCGTCGTTATCGTCGGGCAGCGGAACCCCGGCGGTCTCGTCGAGCGGATCGTCGGGCAGATCGAGAGCGGGTATCACTATCCCGTCGTCCTCGTCGTCTCCGCCGTCCTCGTTCAGATCGGCGACGGGCAGGGGATCGCGCGTTTTACGCGGCTTGACGGGAACTTCTTCATCCTCTTCTTCGTATTCGTCTTTTTCGTGCTTTTCACGGTCTTTTTCGGCGTGCTTGGCGTAAAGAGATTTGATATAAGTCCCGATCGCCTCGACCGTCTTTGTCGGGGTGGTTCCGCAAAGGAACACCGTGCAGATGAAAATGCCGAGTATCGCCAGTATGATCGAGGCTACGGGTCCGATCAGCTTGGTGAAGATCATCGCAACGGAACCGGAGATAAAGCCTGCGCTGCCGAACACCTTGCCGGTCTCGTAAAGCTGACCCCATTCGAGCGTTTTCACGTTCTCGCCTGCGGCGATGACGTGTACGATAAGCGAAATAAATATGAATTCAAGCAGGTAAAGGATATATTTGACCCAGGCTTTGCCGTATTTCCTGTCGCGTCGCCAGAAGATTATTACCACGAGAATAATGAACGGCACGACGTAATACATCGGTCCGAAAAGCCCGCGTATAACGCCCGAAACGCCCTGACCGAAATCGGTGTCCACGATGCCGGGTATGAACGTGAGGATTATGAATATCGCCACGAAGCCGAGACCCCAGCGTACTATCTCGCCGGCGTTGATCCTGATCTGCGACTGCTTCTTTTCGGTATTCTTTTTGCCTTTTCCGCCTGACGCGGACTTCCTTTTCTTTTCTGCCATTTTGTTCTCCTGCCGTATTACTTTAAAACGTCCGCGATGACAGCAGCCGTTCCGATGGCCGCGCTGTAGACCGCGAAACCGATGAATCCGCCTTTTTTGGAAAGCAGTTTTACGAGTTTTATCGCTGCAAAACCCGTCAAAGCCGCGGCGGTCGCTCCCGCGAGAAAAGCCGGGGCGGGGACGCTTTCCGCGCCTTCGGAAAAGGCTTGCGGCAATTCCGAAACGCAGGCTCCGCCGATCGCCGGGACCGACAAAAGGAACGAGAACCGCACCGCTTCCTCGCGGCGGTAACCCGCCGCCCGTCCCGCCGTGATCGTCGAACCGGAACGCGATATCCCCGGCAGGATGCCGAAAAACGCCTGTACCAGCCCGATCCCCAACGGGCGCAGATATCCGCCTCCGGCGACTTCTTCCGATCCTTCCGGGATGCGTCCGCACACCGCGAGCATTATCCCGTTGGCAATCAGCAAAGCGCCGACGGCGATATTTATACCGCACAGCCGTTCGACAGCACCGTCGAGCCCGAATAACTTTATCGGGACAAGCGGCAGCGTGGCGACGGCAACGGCGATAAAAGTCTTTTCTCCGCCTTCCGGTCTTACGGAAAACAGTTTTCCTTTAAATAGCTTTCCGGAAAGCGAACAAAAACCTTTTATCATCGAATAAACGTCTTTCCGGTATACGCAGCATACCGAAAACAGCGTTGCAAGATGCAGCGCGACGTTAAAAGCGAAATTCCCCCCGGATCCGGTGCCGAAAAAGTTTTGCGCCAAGGCAAGGTGGCCGGAACTGGAAACCGGGAGAAATTCTGCGATACCCTGGATGATCCCGTAAAGGATCGCTTCGGGAATGCCCATTCATCATGCGCCTCCGTGCATCCCCGAAGCGTTGTTCCGGGGATCCGTCAGTCGAGAGCGTCTATCGCCTCGAGCGTTTTTTCAAGTTCGTTCTGGGTAGCGGTCACGATAGCTTCGAACCTGGACTGGACGTTCTTGTCGGTGGACATATACTGCCAGAGTATGCCGTTCCAGTTGAAAGCCGCGCCGATGTCGAAAGTACGGGAAGCGAAGATCATATCGAGCATCTCGCCGCTTTCGTCGTCGCGCATATCGCGGTATTTGAGCTGTTTGTCGTAGTAAGCCGGGGTGACGTACTTCCTGGATTCCTCCGAAAGGGCGGAGATGATGGTGCCTACGTCTTCAAGTCCTTCTACGCCGAGCGGGATCGAAAGCACGGTGGAGTTGTGCATCGAAACGGTGTGGTGGTATTCGTCCTGATAGTCGTAATAAGTCGGGACGGGAAGGATGCCGAATTCGTCTTCCATCTTACGGAAGGAAGCGACGTTGATGAGTCCGCACATATAGAAGAGTTCGCGGCCGTCGGTGAACGCTTTCCAAACGGTCTCTTCCCAAACGTTGGAGAAGCCCTTGCTTTCGTATTTGGGAGTGTTTGCGTCCATGACGATGTCTTCGCGGTTATAGAAATCGACTATCTTCTGGAGCATCGTGTAGGTAGCTTCGGGATCGTTGTAGATCGTGAGGTAGGGAAGGTCGTCCTCGTCCTTCTGAGCGATCTTCTGACCGCCGGCGATAAGCTGGACGTACATATTGTAAGTCTCGGTACCGAAAGCCCACTGGTCTTTCTCGTCGAGCGCGCCGTCGCCGTTGAAGTCCCTGGTGAAGCCGGGAGTCATGCAGATCTCCATGAACTTGTCCATGGTCCATTTATAGTTCCTTGCGAGATCATAGAAGTCTTCGGTGATGCCGAGAGATTCTTTGAGATCTTTGTTGAACAGCACGCACCAGGTACCCTGGTTATCGTAGGTATTGATGTCGCCCGCTACGAAATAGTTCCTGTGAGCGATCGAAAGGTCTTTCACGGAGTTCTGGTCCCACCAGGGAGCGGTAAGGTCGATGGTGGAGATGTCGTTGAGGACCTCAAGTTTGTTGTCGGTGACAAGAGGAGTCGTGTAAAATATATTCTCAAAGATGAAATCGTATTCCACAAGTCCGGAGTCGACCATATTTTTGACCATCTCGGAAACACGGTTGTTGGAATCGTGTACGAGATCGCCGGAAATGGTGCAGTTGAAACGTTCTTCCACAATGTCTATAACGCGCTTTTTGGCGTTATCGACGGCGTCCGGCTGTTCCTCGTTGTAAAGGACCTCGCCGGTGAAGCCGAGTATGGAGTTTGAACCGTATCCGAAGTCCCAGCAAAGGATCTTGAACTCTCTGCCCTGCATATCCTTCTGGGGTACTTCAAAGTGGTTGAGGTCTATCTCGCCGCTGTTTTCAGACTGCGAAACATCCGAAATTTCGGCTTTGCTTTCGGTGTCGCCGCCGTTGTTGCATGCCGCCATCAGCGGTACGAGAAAGACGATCAAAAGTGCCAATACAAGAAATTTTTTCATGATTGTTTCCTTTCGTTCCTTTCGGTTTGCCGCGGTTCGCCGCGGCGCGGGATTGTTGTTCACGGTTCGTGACATTTGATACTATTATACATCGCGTGTGCGCGAATGTCAACATAATTCGGCTAAAAAGCCGGGATTGACAAAATCGCAAAACGGTTGTATAATATACCGAATCCAAAGTCTTTGAATGAGCGACCAAAGAGTTTGAAAAGGAGATGAAGACTTGTCTTCCGCTTTTAAAAACTTTTTCATAACCTTCGTGATATGCCTACTCGTATTCGGCTTTCTCGCGTTCAAATTCGGGCGTCCCGCGATCGCCGACGCTTTGAATTTCGAGGGAGTGATCGATTCGAAGAATGATTCCGAAGCCGACGTTTCCGATACTTCCGATACTTCGAAAGTCCCGGATACTTCATCCGCGGTTTCTTCGAATGACGACGATTACGATCCCGAAGGCGATATATTCACCGCCGTGATCGCCGCCGTCGACGACGAAGGGCACGCGCTCGGCTGCGTGTTCATCGATTCCACCGCCAAGACGAGGCGTTATATCAAATGTTCGGTCCCGGTATCCGAGACCGTCAGCAACGAGATCGGCGAACCGATCCCTCTGTCCGATCTTTTTGTGATCGCCTCGAACGAGAGCGTATGCAAAGCCTTCCAGTCGATCACCGGGCTGAAGACCGATTACTGCGTCCGCGTCGATAAAAACGCGCTTGTTGCGCTCGTATCGCTCATGCCTTCGGCTTATTACGACGTGACCGAAAACATAAGCCTCATGAACCCCGCCTACGAGGGCGTCACCTTCCCCGAAGGCGAGACTTATCCCGACGATTACTACGTCAACGTCGCGCTCTCGGGCGAAAGAGTCAAGCTCGGCGAAAAACTGTTCGGCAAGACCAAGCTCGAATGGATCATCGAATACGATTCCGCAAAACAGCTTTTCATCTCCCGCGCTCTGCTCGACCAGGTCTTAAGTCTCGACAGCGGAATGAAGAGCTCCAAAAAGCTCAACGATTTCCTCGCCTCGACTTCGACCAACCTTAACAACACCGCTCTCAGCAAAAATCTGGAACTCATCTTTTCCTTCGACAGCTTCCGCTCCTACGAGATAAAATACTCCGGCAGCAAAAAACTCATCGACCTCGACGGCAGAAAAGAATAAACACAAAAACAGTCAAAAACTTTCGCATTTCTCTTGAAAAAGCAAAAAAATTATGATATCATAACTTAACAAATTCACGGAGGTGTATTATTATGGCATACACGATCAACAAAGACGAATGTTTAGGATGCGGCACCTGCGAGGCTGAATGCCCCGTCAGCGCGATCTCTGTCGGCGAAGACGGAAAATACGTTATCGATCCCGACCTTTGCCTCGAATGCGGCGCCTGCGCCGGCGTTTGCCCTGTAGACGCTCCGAAGGCATAATCAACGTCAAAAACCACATAAGAACGAAGATCCCCGGTCCTTTTTCGGACCGGGGTCGCTCTTTTTTGCGGCAAGCCGCACACTAAATTGTAAACAATTTGTGAACAAGCGATATCAGCGCAACTTTTTCTCTTGAAATATAGTTTTGTATTATATATGATAGGGTTAGGAAATCACAAAAGGAGGAGCAAATGGACGGCACTGTTACAAGGATCAATTCCGATCTTATAATAAAAGAACCGTCGGGCGGGATACGCTTCGGGACCGACGCGCTTCTTCTCGCCGGATTTGCGCTTCCGTCGGTGAAAAAAGGCGTCTGCGTCGACCTTGGCACCGGCTGCGGAGTGATACCGCTGCTTATGCTTTCGGCGGGCAGCAAGGCCTTGTTCACCGGGCTGGAGATAACTCCGGAATACGCCCTTGCCGCGGAGGAAAACGCCGCAGTAAACGGCTTTTCGGACCGTTTTAAAGTCATCCGCGCCGACGTCTGCGATTTTTCGGCGTTCCCGGCGGGATCGGCGGACTTTGCCGTGATGAACCCTCCCTATATGCGTATTAACAGCGGCAAGGACAATGAAAACCCGCTGCTTTCCGTGGC
>JAGAAM010000216.1 GCA_017615235.1 Clostridia bacterium | reverse complement strand
GAGGAACGCAATAGGTGAACCCGCGTTTTATCATAAAATCGCGTGCATAAGTGATAACGGCGGAATGGAGCTGGGCGATATCGCCGGTGAGGTAGTAAAAACCGTTGCCGGCGACTCTGCGCGCGCTGTCGAGGTCAATGCCGTTAAGACGTTCGAGTATATCAGTGTGATAGGGGATCTCAAAATCCGGCACCCTGGGTTCGCCGAAGCGCCGAACCTCGACGTTCTCGCTGTCGTCTTTTCCTATCGGAACTGAGGGATCGATTATATTCGGGATACGCATCATCACCGCAAGGAGTTTTTCTTCGACTTCTTTCTCTTCTGCGGAAAGAGAATCGATCTTCGCGCCGTCGGCGGCGACGCGGCGTTTGACTTCCTCCGCCTCGTCCTTTTTGCCCTGAGCCATAAGGCCGCCGATCATCTTGGATGCCTTGTTCCTCTCCGCGCGGAGCGCCTCGACTTCGACTTTGATCTCGCGGTTGCGCTTGTCGAGTGCGATGGCCTCGTCGACTAACGGGAGTTTATCGTCCTGAAATTTCTTTTTGATATTCTCGCGGACTATATCCGGATTTTCACGTACGAATCTGATGTCAAGCATTTTATATCTCCTTAAAATTTATTCTGTAAAAAAGTCTTTTCCGCAAAGCGTTCTTATGAGCGCTTCGAGGTCGTCTGTGCCGGAAAACGCTATGCTTATCCTGCCTTTTCCGTCCGTTCTGCGGCTTATCGTAGTTTTGCGTCCGATAGCGGAGCTTATCTCGTTTTCAAGCTTTGAGTAATAACTCTTTCCGACGACGTTTTCTCTGTTTCCGGAAACAGGCTTCCCGCTTTGAATGATCTTTACGGCGCGTTCGGTCTGTCGGACGCTGAGTCCTTCTTCAACTACCTTTTCGGCAAATTTGACGGTCTCTTTATCGCCAAACACCTGCGTTAACGGGATCATCGCTCTGGCGTGGCCGTAGGAGATGGACCCTTTTTCGATCATATCGAGCACCGGCTTCGGAAGTTTGAGTATCCTTATAAGGTTAGTGACCGCAACGCGTGATTTACCGACTTTATCGGCGGCTTCTTCCTGGGTAAGACCGTAATTCTGAATAAGATCGCGGTAACCGCAGGCTTCCTCGACTGCGTTGAGGTTCTCGCGCTGGAGGTTCTCGATCAGCGAAAGTTCGCCTGCAAGAAGGTCGTCCGCTTCTTTGACTATCGCAGGGATCTCGGTCAGCCCGGCGATCTTGGAAGCCCTCCAGCGGCGTTCGCCGGCGATTATCTCGTAATATCCGTTCTCTTTCTGCCTTACCGTGATCGGTTGAAGTATGCCGTGAAGCTTTATAGATTCGGCAAGTTCGTCAAGCGCTTCGCGGTCGAAGCTCTTCCTTGCCTGACTACGGTTCGGCTCTATGTCGGAAATCTTCAGCAATGCTATACCGGACCGGTTTTCAAGTTCGTCTATCGAGTTGTCGGCGAGCAGTGCGTCAAGCCCTCTGCCGAGTCCGTGTTTCGCCATATTATCCTCCGTTCTTAAGGCAGCGGTCGATAAGTTCGTTCGTCACGGCTGAATATGCCGCGGCGCCTTTGCCGTTGCGGTCGTAATCGGTTATTGCCATCCCGTGGCTCGGCGCTTCGCTTATCTTCACGCTGCGCGGGATCGGCGTTTTGAATATCTTTCCGGAAAAGTATTTTTTGATCTCTTCCATAACCGCGAGGGTGAGATTCAGTCTCCCGTCGTACATATTGATAAGCACTCCGAGAAGTTCTATATCCGGGTTATAGCGTTTTTTGATCTGTTTGATCGTCGCGGTGAGCTGTGAAAGACCCTCGAGCGAATAATATTCGCAAAGCACAGGGATCACGACGTAATCTGCGGCGGCGAGGGCGTTTATCGTGAGCAGCCCGAGCGAGGGAGGGCAGTCGATGATAACGTAATCGAACACGTTTCGGCATGAGGAAAGCGCGTTCTTCAAACGGTATTCGCGCTGAGGTTCGTCGACAAGTTCAAGTTCCGCGCCGACGAGGTTTATACCGGCGGGAACGACGTAAAGACCTTTGACGGCGGTGGATAATACGGTCTCCTCAAGGCGGGAACGGCCGATCAGCAGATCGTAAGTATTGTGCCCGAGATCCTTTTTCCTGATACCGAGTCCGCTCGTCGCGTTGCCCTGGGGATCGGAATCGACGAAAAGCACCTTTTTCCCGGTCCTTGCGAGACAGGCGGCGATATTTACGGCGCTCGTCGTTTTGCCGACGCCGCCTTTTTGGTTTGCAAAACAGATTATCGAAGTTTTGCCCATCGGATACCCCCGGGAATACAAAATTTTACAAATAACAGTATATCAAATTTAATATAAAAGTCAATAGATAAACACAATATAATACAACATATAATTATATTGTTCTCTAAATATTGACAATTTTTCAAATTATAGATATAATCGTTTTAAAGATTCAAAGGACGGTACACATTTATGGAATGGCTTTGGGAACAACTGAAAGAATATGCGCTTTCCGCGGGATTCCGTCTGGTAGCGGCGGTGCTTATCATCGTTATCGGCTTCAAACTGTCTTCGGTCCTCGTAAAAGGGATAGGGAAGACAAGATTTATGAAGAAGGCGGATCCGACCGCCGGCGGATTCATTAAAAGCTTCCTTTCTCTTGCAATAAAATCGATGATCGTCATCTCTGCAATCGCGATACTCGGCGTGCCGATGAGTTCGCTCGTGACTCTGCTCGCATCCGCGGGCGTTGCGATCGGTCTTGCCGTGCAGGGCGCGCTTTCCAACCTTGCCGGCGGTTTGATGATACTGCTTTTCAAACCCTTTAAAGTCGGCGATTTCATTACTTACGGCGAACACTCGGGGACCGTTCGCACGATCGGCGTGTTCTATACCGAGATCCGGACGATCGACAACCGTATCGTTACGGCTCCCAACGGCGGTCTGACAAACTCCGTCACGGTCAATTATTCGGTTTGCGACCTTCGCCGCGTGGATATGAAAATAAATGCATCATATAATAACGATACCGACGAGGTCAGGAACACTTTGCTCGCGCTTGTTCAGAAAACTCCCGGCACGCTTGCGGATCCCGCGCCCGCAGTAGTTATCACCGGTTTTGCGGAAAACGGCATCGAATATTCGATAAGGGTCTGGTGCAGAAGCGAGGATTACTGGAACGTCTATTTCGGTATAACCGATAAGCTTAAAAAAGTATTCGACGCTACCGGGATCGAGATACCTTATCCGCAGGTCGACGTCCATCTTAAGGAACAGAAATAATGTCTGTAAACCGCGTATTGGCGCTTTCGGCGGCCGTTCTTCTCATTCTATCCGCCGCGTTTTCGCTTTCCGCGTTCAACGGAGCATTCTGCAGCACGGACGCTGACGGTTTTGATCCTTCGGAGCGTTCCGCCGGCAATTTCGATCTTCCCGTTCCGAGCGCTGCGGAAAAACCTGACGATTTAGATGAATTATCGTTTTCGGTTGACATAATCAATATTAATGCTGATAAACTGCCCGAAACTTTGGCAGCGGTCTCCGGGGACGTTTTCTGGCGCTCGTTCGCCGACAGGTTCGGTGAAGATAAACTTTCTTCTGTAGCTTCCGCCGCCGAAGAAACAAAAGGACGTCTTACCGACGACGATTTCATCGCGCTGACCGGGTATTCGCCTAAAGCTGCAGTCAAGCTTTTAAGCGGAGATATATCCGACGTGACGGTTATAGAAGACTGCGGCGAAGAAGCCGAGATCGTATTTGTAGGAGACACCGCTTTTGTAGACGGCTGGAGCTTGATGCGGCGTTACAATTCGCGAAAAAAAGGCGTCGACGGGATCGTTTCTTCGGAGATCCTTGATATCATGCGAAGCGCGGATATAACTATGGCGAACAACGAATTCGTTATGTCGGAAAGAGGAACTCCGATCCCCGGAAAGCGCTATACCCTGCGCGGCAAGCCGGAGTACGTTTCGATATTACTCGATATGGGGATCGATATCGTCGGAATGGCGAACAACCACGCCTTCGATTACGGCGAAGACGCTCTTACGGATACGATTGCAACGCTTGAATCCGCAGGTATCAGGCACGTAGGCGCAGGCGAGGACCTTTCCGGTGCAACCGCGCCTTACTATTACGTTATAGGCGGCAGGCTTGTCTCGTTTGTCGCGTCGTCGACCGTCGACGTACGTTACACCCGTGCGGCGACCGTATCGCAAAGCGGCGTTTTCCGTGACGACGGTCTGTCGCTTTCACCGGTCATTACCGCCCGCGAAAAGGAGATCGCTGATATCGTGATAGTCTTTATGCACTGGGGTACCGAAAGCACCACCGTGCTTTCTGATACCCAGAAGATCCTCGGCAAAGCGCTCGTCGATGCGGGAGCCGACCTTGTTATCGGGATGCACTCCCACTGTATGCAGGGAGTCGAGTATTACAAAGGAAAGATGATCGCGTACAGTTTAGGCAACTTTACGTTCAGCAATTTTAAACTGACGGCGGGACTTGTCAAGACCGTGATAGGCAACGACGGAACTTTGACTAACAAGTATTTCACCCTTATTCATGAAAACAATTATACGGTCATCAACAGCGGAAGCGAAGGGAAAAACCAGCTTGAAAGACTTCGCAGAATATCGGTCAACGCTGTTATAGACGACGATTTCACTGTTAGGCCGAAGTGACAAGGAGTTGACATAATGCATATACGAATTATGTTTGGCATGATTGCCTTATTGATGATATTTGCAATTCTCGCGGCGCCTTTCTGCGCACTTGCCGAAGACGCTGAATCTTCCGCCGAAGTATCGGAAAACTTGTCCGGAGGTTATCACGTCGAAGAAGCGAGCGGCGGAGAAAAGGTGTTCCAGATAATATTTATCGCGGTAATGCTGTTCAGCCTTATCGGACTGCCGCTTTATTACTATCTCGAAAAAAGGAAAAAACACATAGCCGGTGAATTAAGCCAAAAAGGCGACGATCCAGAAGATAACGGCGAAGAAAGCGATACGAACACGGACGAAGCCGAGGAGAACTCCGGAAATGTCGGTCCGGCATATACCGAAAACGAAGACGGCGAAAAAACGGATGAATGATTGTTGACAATATCCTCGAAAAATGTTATAAAACTTATAGAAGTCACGAATAACGGGAGGTCAATAAGAAATGTTCGGCAAAGGCAAAAAAGAAAAGGATCTAAACTCGCATAACGAAGTTCCGGCGACCGTTGACGCCGCAGTTGAAAAAGCAGACGAAGTGCCCAAAGAAAAAAAGCCTTTTAAAGAAAAAGTGAAGAACTTTTTCAGGAGCTACATAATCGACGGACTTATCCTTGTCGTGCTCGGCGTGCTCATGCTCCTCTGGGAAAACACGCTTCAATACGTATGTATTGCGATCGGAGTCGTGCTTTCCGTCAACGTTTTGATCACACTTATCAAGATCGGCATCGGTTTTATGAAGAACAACGAGGACCGCGTTGCAGGAGATATTCTTACCGCGGTGTTTGAGCTTGCGGTCGGCATCGCGCTTCTTGTCAAAGGCGAGCTGTTCGTACAAAGCTTTTATCTGATCGTCGGCGCGCTGCTCGCTTTCGGCGCCGTTCTTATGCTGATCCATGCATTCATAACCCGCAAGGAACGCAATCAGCTGTTCATCATTACGCTTATCTTCGCTGTGATCACCGCCGCTCTCGCTGTCATCGTGTTCATCAATCCCACCGATGCATGGAACGTCGAAGTCGTCAAAAAGATCCAGGGCGTATCGCTTATCGTCGAAGGTCTCGCGATGCTCGTAGTGCTTAACAACATCGGTTCGGTCGTCAAGGAAAAAGAAAAAGTTCCCGCCGGAAACGAAAGACCCGTCGGATCGGATGAAAACGAATAATACGACCGTCAAAAAAGGCAAGTGATCCGCTTGCCTTTTTTTCAGGAGAACAAAATGAAAAAAGTTTTATCCGTAATACAGACCGCTGTTATGCTTTTTGCCTGCTTTGTACTTTCGGCTTCGGCTGAATACAGCACTCCTTTCGGCCTTCCCGCCACGGTATCTCCTGGAACGGTCAATAAAGCCGCCGGTGTCGATTATAAGCTTCGCGAAGGCGGCAGATTTATATACTGCAACAATCCGGAGCAACTGTTCGGATATAACATCGGCAAGGCGTTGATCATCGAAGATAACGTCTACGGCGACGTGTATTTCACCAACGAAAACCGCAATATGACCGGGCGTGATATTTATACGGGTTTGCAGCTGCGAAACGATTCCGGTGAGGATATAACCGTAATCGTAAAAAATATCGGATATACGGCGTCCGGGTCAGACTGGTTCGGACAGGAAGAGTGGACCGATTTCTTCAACACGACTTATCGTCTGTAACGCACTGACGGACAGTTCAGCTTTTCTGCCGCTGTCGCGCCCGGGGCGTTCGCGGCGCAGACTTTTACCGTTCCGACCGGGAAATACATCTACGTTTTGGGAGGCACATCCGCCGACGCTTACGGCAACGCGAACGCGGGCGGGACAGCCGATATGCCGATCCGCGACGGTTATATAATCAACGGTGCCGTCTTCTTCACCGTTGACGGTCCGGAAACCGGCGTTTCTGCCGCATACGTCTGCTACGAATCCGCCGACGAACCGGTGCTTACTGACGAACAGCAGGGATATATTGTCGATAAAGACGGCAAGAGCTTCGGCCGGCAGTATCTTGGCTCTGCACCTTTTCTGTGCGCCGAAGCGAGCATTGCCTGGGATATAGATGATGACTTTGCCGACGGCGGCAAGCTTCCTGTAAAATACAGAGTGAAGTATTACAATAACACCGCAGATGCG
>JAGAAM010000215.1 GCA_017615235.1 Clostridia bacterium | reverse complement strand
GTCGTCAGAGGAATGAAGTATTTATTATCCGAATACTGCACCGACACTCTTGCGTTTTCCAGTCCTTCTGTATCGATATCCGTATTCACAACTATACGCTTTGCCGTTTCAAGCGCCTGTATTACACACATCTGGTCTTCAATCACCGTTAAGGGTTCGCCTTCAAAAGCGCCGTTCGCTTCGTATCGCACCAGCTTTCCCGAGGCGGAGTCGACCGAAAGGATGCCGTCGCTGTTTGCGTAATGATCGATAATGTAATCTGTTCCGCAGCCGCTGTCGTCGATAATGACGGATGTTGATTTTTGATAAGTGAAACTCTTGTCTTCCCCGTTTATACGGTAAGTGAGCGCCGGCATATCGTCTTTTACGAATTCGCCTTCTGCATATTCAACGGGAGGATCATCTGTCGGCACCTGCGGATCTCCGCTCTGCGGCGGCTCTGGATCGTCCGGCTTTTCCGGCACGGTCTGCCCGCCGTTTGACGCGCCGCCGCTTTCGCTGCCGCGCTCGGACGAAGCGTTATGCGACCGGTTCTCGCTTACGCTCGCGTCCGGCTCGGGTTCCACTTCGGGAGCGGAGCTGCTTTCCGGTTCGCTGCTGTCAACAGGGGTTATGATACCATGGCCGTCTTCACTTCCGCCGCTTTCCGAACCAGGCGCGACGAGGTTATCACTCCGAAACGCGCCCATCATTCTCAGCGCGACGGGCGTCCCGACGCCGATGACGATTATCAGCACCGCCGCGACAGCCCATTTCATCCACGGCTTCGCGAACGCCGTAACGCGCGCCGCTTTCTCCGGCGCCGTTTCCGACTCTTCGATAAGGTCGAAATCTATCTGCCCTATCGCTTCCTGAAGTATATTAAGCTTCATCGTTATATCAGTATTCATAGTTGTCTTCCTTCTTCAAAAAATCGGCGAGGGAGTCGCGCGTCCGCTTCAGCATCATCTTGACTTTGCCTTGCGTGAAGCCGTAGCGTTCGGATATCTCGGCGATCGATTCGTAATACCAATAGCGACGTATGAATACGCGCCGCTCCGCCGCGCCGAGTGTCCGCAAGTAAGCCGTGATGAGCCGCGAAAGCTCGTTTGCGTCCGCGATCCTCTCAACGTCGAACGCGTCGGCGAGGTCGCCGAGCTCTTCGATCGATTCGAGCGCCTCAGGTCGGCGCTTCTGCGCGGCGCTCCGCCGCGATCTGTCCAGTGCGGCGTTGCGGACGAGTATGCCGAGGTATGCTTTCAGGTTCGCGGGGCGATTTGGGGGTATGCTTTCCCAGGCGGCAAGCAGCGCGTCGTTGAGGCATTCCTCCGCGTCGTGCGAGTCGCGCAATACGTTTCCGGCAATATGGAGGCAGTAGCCGCCGTATCGCTTTTCCGCTTCCGCAACGGCGCTTTCGTCCCTGTTCCAGAACATATTGACGATGGCTTCGTCTTCCACTCCTTACCCCCTGTTTTGTAAAAGGCCTTTCACTCTTATAGACGCAAAACGCGGCTCGTTGGTAACGACATTTTTGAGATTTTTTTACAAAAAACGGCTCCGCGAACGGAGCCGTTATGATTATCGCTGTTTTTATTACCCTATGCCGGGGTAGACGTGCTTGCCGTTGCGGCGGACCTCGAAGTGCAGGTGGTAGCCGTAGGCGCGTCCCGTCTGGCCGACCGCGGCGATTACCTGCCCTTTATCGACCTTCTCGCCGACGGAGACGTAAAGCGCGCTGCAATGCGCATAGAGCGTCTGCTCGCCGTTTGAGTGGTTGATGATTATATGGTAGCCATAGCCGCTCGAGCCGTAGACGACCGACGATACCGTTCCGCCGTCCGCCGCCATTATCGGCGTGCCCTTCGGGCAGGCGATATCGACGCCGGTGTGGAATTCCCTGCCGCGATAGCCGTATTTGCTCGAAACGTAGCCGCCGGAGACCGGGCGCATATAATTGCCGGTGGAAACTCCGCCGCCTCCGCCCGAAGACTTCGTGCCGACGAGGATCTTTTCGTCAACGGCCTTTTTGATCGTCTTTTCGGAAACGATGACCTCTTCGCTGAGCTCGCCGTCGATATATACGAAGTCGGAGACGATCTCCTTCAAGCCGTTCTCGCCCTTCTGCTCGACCTTCGTCGTGCCCGCGGCGAGCGTCTTCGTCCTTGTCTTGACGGTCTTGTAGCTGATCTTCTTCTGATACGTCTTCCTGACAACCGTCTTGACGGAAAGCTTGCCGTCGTTTTTCGCGACGTTGATATCCGTGCCGGCAACGAGCTCTTCGGGAAGGTCGGGGTTGAGCTCTCTGAGCGCCTCAACGGTCGTGTCGTTCATCATAGCGATATTTTCGAGCGTGTCGCCCGTCTGGATGCGGTAGCTCTTGAAACCTTCGACCTCGCCGATTATGGATTTCAGATCCTCCTCGCTGCAAAGCAGTCCGGCGGGATAGAGGCCGTAAACGGTCTCGGTATTCTGAGTGAAGGCGACGGTCGCGCCTTCTATCGTCTGCTTCGCCTGATATGGCGCGAGGAGCGATTCGAGCACGCTGTCGATCGTGTCTTTGTCGCGGCAGACGGCCCAGAGCTCGCCGTCAACGTAGAGCCCGTAGGCGTCCACTATGCTCGTGCCGGAGAAACGCAGGATCTTATCGATCATCTCGTTCGTAGTCGATATTTCGTCGGCGGACGAGGTGGTGAATTCGTATTTTATATCGAGCCCGAGCTTGTATTCGCCGTTAGTGCCGAGCGAAACGCGCTCCTCGACCATTCGCACGGATTCGTCGAACTGGTCGATACTGCTGACAACGCCGATCTCCTCGCCGTTGACGATAACGGCGACGCTGTTCATGGCGTAGGCGTTGGTGGCGTAGATGCCGACGAAGAGGATAACGCTGAGGATCATTGCGACAGTTCCGATAAAGCGGCCGTGCAGCTTGACGCTGTTCGCCGCCCAAGCGAAGAAGCCGCGTTCCTCGACGCGCTCGCCGACCGCGGTGAGCTTGCGCTTCGCC
>JAGAAM010000214.1 GCA_017615235.1 Clostridia bacterium | reverse complement strand
GTCGTCGTCGCCATGTTGAAGCTGTTTATCGGCAGGAAGCCGAAGCCTTCGATCTTCGAATGCGCGCCGTATGCCGCCGTCGCGTATTTGCCGAACACGTTGACCTTCGACTGGACGATGACGTTGGCGATCGCAATGACCGAGTTCTGCACCCCCGCGGGTAAGCCGTATTTCAGCATCTCGCGAAGCATATCGCCGTGGATGCGAAGCTTTTTGATCTCGACGGTGAAGATATTGCCTTTTTTGAAAAGGTGGACCGCGCACAGTACGACGCTTGCCGCCTGGGAAAGCACCGTCGCGAATGCCGCCGACCAGACTCCCCAGCCGAAACCGCGGAGGAAGAGAACGTCGAGCGCTATATTGAGAAGCGAGGAGAAGATAAGATAGTAAAGCGGCCGTTTGCTGTCTCCGACGGCGTTCATAATGCTTCGGCAGATGTTGTACATAACGAGCGGGATCGCGCCGAGGAAGTAATAGCGGAAGTATTCGATAGCGCTGGGAAGCACGTCGGGGTCGGTGTTCATCCAGACCAGCATATACGGCGTCATAAACACGCCTATAACGGTCAGAGCGGCTCCGCAGAGCAATCCGAAGGTGATATTGGTATGAACCGCGCGTGATACCTTTTCGGCGTCACCGGCGCCGTAATAGCGCGATATGACGACTCCGGCGCCCATCGCCGCGCCGATAAAGAAGCTGACGAGCAGGAATATGAGCGTACCGGAGGAGCTTACCGCCGCCATCGCCTCCGTTCCGAGGTTTTTACCGACGATAAAAGTATCCGCGGTATTGTAAAGCTGTTGGAAAAGCTGGCTTAAAAAGACCGGGCCGGCGAAAGCTATTATGACCTTCCTCGGATCGCCGACGGTCATATCCGTCGTCGAGGAGGTGTTTTTAAAAAAAGATAGCAGTTTCATTCGATACCCGATCCGTCCGGAGGACATTAAAAAGCGGAAAATCTCTTCAATATCATAACACGAATGAAAATAATGTCAATAGCATTTGCTGTTTATTCAAAAACAGTTTACATTCGGATTGACAAAACACGGCCGTGCAAATATAATAATCATATGAAATCAACGGAGGTACGTTATGAATTACGAAAGGAAAGAAAAGCTTGCCGAACTGATAAGAAGCAAACTTTTTATGGCGCTTGCGATACTTATAACCGTCGATTGCGCGTTTACGGTACTTAACAACGCGGTGCAAAACGGAATATTCTCCATCGCTTTCTGCGCGATCCCGGTGCTGATGGCTATCGGCGTATGGACTTTTCACAATTCGACGAAGACCGGTAATTACAAAGCGTATTCCTTCGCGTTCATGAAGATCCACCCTATCGCCCTCGGCGTGATATTCATTATCGGGGCTGTGGCGTGCCTTATACTTTTGCTGACGGCAAACCTCATTCTTACCGAATCGTCAAAACTGATTGAACAGATCGAGAACGGATCGCTTCTTACCGATAAACAGCGGAGCATAGCGATGTATAAAGAGATCTTCGGCATCGAATTTGCCGAAGGCGGAATCTATTCGGCGGCGGATCATTCGATCCTATGCACCTACGATCAGCTGCGCGCCTTCATTAAAGACGTAGCTCCGGCGCTGCTTTACGGCGGAAGCGCCGTCGGGATCCTTGTGTTGTCCTATATGGCGTTCTTCTCGTTCAGGGTGTCGAAAGCGGTCAATTCGCTCCGCAACGCCGTTATGTTCGGTTACGACGAACCGGTCAAGACCGGCCTGCTTTCCGTAACGCTTTATATCCTCGGCGGACTGTCGTTCGCCGCTACGGTGACTATGATCATTTCAGGCGCCGCCGGTGTCTTGGGGATAGTCCAAAACCTTGTCAACTGCGCGGTAATGATAATCGCCGCGATAATTTACGGCAGGATAAAAGATATAACGGAATAAACCGAGAAACGTTAAAACCGCGGTCCTTATAACGGAATCGCGGTTTTTTGTTTGCGTATATTCAGGAAAGCATTTCCGAAAGCGCTTTCAGTATGCCGAGTTTGCCGCTTTCGTAGGTGAGACCGCCCTGGAGGAATACGGTGAACGGCTCACGCAATGGCGCGTCGGCGGATAGCTCGATCGAACTGCCCTGAGTAAATGCGCCGGCAGCCATTACGACTTCGTCGGAATAGCCGGGCATCGCCCAGCCGACCGGCGTGACGTAGCTGTCGACAGGCGACCCGCTCTGGATGCCTTTACAGAATTTAAGCACGTTTCCGGCGCTGTGGAGCTTTATAGTCTGGATGATGTCGCTGCGCAGCTCGTCGGAGCGCGGAGCGCACTCGAAGCCGTATTTTTCGAACATCGCGGAGGCGAAAAGCGCGGTCTTTACCGCCTGGGCGGTGACGTGCGGAGCGAAGAAAAGCCCTTTCAGCATCGGTTTCGTCGCGCCCATGGAAGCGCCGGCTTCAAGTCCGATCCCCGGAACGGTGAGCCGGTAGGAGGCAAGCTCGACGGCGCGTGAAGTGCCGACGATATAACCGCCGGTCTCGGCGATGCCGCCGCCGGCGTTCTTGATTAAAGATCCGACAAGGAGGTCGCCTTTCGGCTCCTCGGTCTCGCAGAACTCGCCGTAACAGTTGTCGACGATGAGATAAACGCCTTCGAATTCGCGCACAAGTGCGAAAAGCTCGTTGATCTCCGCTACAGTCAGCGTTTTGCGCTCGGCGTAGCCTTTTGACCGCTGTACGAAGACGGCTTTTATGCTTTTATCGGTCACAAGCGCGTTTCTGACCGCCGGAAGGTCTATCCCGCCTTCTTTTGAGAGCGGTATCTCGCCGTAGGTCACGCCGTATTCGCGAAGCGAGCCTTCGCCGTTATTTCCGCCAAGACCGATCACCGAATCGAGCGTGTCGTAGGGTTTGCCGCTGACCGACAAAAGCCTGTCGCCGGTGCGCAGCACGCCGTATAAAGCGATCGCGAGGGCGTGCGTGCCGGAGATGATCTGCGACCTCGCAAATCCGCTTTCACAGCCGAAAACGCGTGCAAACGCCTTATCGCAAAGGTCGCGGCCTTCGTCGTTATAGCCGTAACCGCAGGACGGCGCGAAATGTCGGTCGGAAAGTTTAAGCCCGCGGAATACGTCGAGCACCTTCGCGGTGTTTGCAAATGCGATCCCGTCGATCCGTTCAAATTGCACGCACAGCGATTTTTCGCATTCCGCGGCGGTCTTTATAAGTTCTTCGTTAAACATCTTGTTCACCGGTAATCACACGCCGTATCTCAACAGCGATTCAAGCAGTTTTTCGCAGGCTGCGCAGTCGCGGAGGTCGATAGTCTCGACCGGAGTGTGGGTATATCTCGTCGGGATCGAAATACAAACGGCTTTGCTTCCCGAACCGGCGATCTGCATTTGCGAAGTATCGGTGCCCCCGGCGGGAAGGACTTCGTACTGATACTTTATCCCCTCGGTCTCGGCGAGAAACGCGAGGCGTTCCACCATCTCCGTCGAGCAGATGACGGAGGAATCCCTTATCTTTATCGCGGCGCCTTCGCCGAGCTTGACGGTGAGCTTTTTCGGGTTGCCGACGGCGGGCGCGGGCGTTATGTCGAGCGCGACGGAGTAATCCGGCATTACCGTAAAGGACGCAGGTTTTGCGCCGCGGCAGCCGAGTTCCTCCTGTACGGTGAAGACGAAATACGTATCGTAAGCGAATTCTTTAAGATTCAAAGCGGCGTAGGCGGCTATGGCGCAGCCGATCCTGTCGTCAAACGCTTTCGCGGAGATACGGTTTGCAGAAAGTTGGATGAACGAAGCGGCGCAGGCGGCGGGTTCGCCGATATATACCCTGCGCTTTGCGCGGGATTCGCTGTCTGCGCCTATATCGATAAACAGTTTCTTGTTCGTTATATCGGCGTTTTCGGTGCCGTCCTCGATGATAATCACGCCTTTCGCGCCGTTTTTGAAATGGACGGGTGTGTACGAGGAAGCGACTGCGTTTATGCCTCCGACCGGAGCGCATTTGACAAGCCCGTTCTTTTCGTAACCGGTGGCGATAAAGCCGATCTCGTCCATATGCGCGGCGACCATCATCTTTCTGGAGCGATCCTTACCCTTTTTGAATACAGTAAGGTTACCCATCGCGTCGCGCGTTACCGAATCGGCGGCGGGTTTTAAAAGTTCTTCGATCATATCCGCAAGCTCGTTTTCCGAACCGGAGACCGAAAAAGCGGAGGTGAATTTCTTTATAAGTTCTTTCATCGTTGTTACCTCGTTCAGAATAATCTTTCGTTGACAGCGGCGGCGAGCCTGTCGACGGCTTCGATGTCGTCGAAATGCAGGACGTCGGAGGCGGTGTGGATATATCTCGCGGGGGCGCTTATCGCCAATACCTTCGCGCCGGAACCGGAAGCCTGGAAGCTTCGCGCCTCGTTGCCGCCGGCGACGACGTTTTTATACTGCCATTTGATGCCCTCTTCTTCGGCGGTCTTTACGGCGAGATCGATCATTTCACGGTCGTAAAGCGTTCCGCCGTCCATGAATGAGATCACGGCGCCGTGACCGGCGCGGCAGGCGCAGGAGTTCAAAGGAACGTCGAGCACGTCGCCTGCGGTCGTCGCCTCGATGACGACGGCGATATCGGGCTGTAACCTGTAGCCGACCTCCGTCGCGCCGTCGCAGCCGACCTCCTCGCAGGTGTCGAAAGCAAACCAGGTGTCGTATTCGAGACAGGAGTTGATCATATCGACGAGCACGGCGCAGCCTACGCGGTCGTCGAGCGCCTTCGAGCGGACGAATCCTTCGCCGAAGGGAGTGAACGACGGTTCGAAGGTCGCGCAGTCGCCTACGCGGACGTATTTTAAAGCCTCCTCGCGGTCCTTAGCGCCGATGTCGATGTTCATATCGTCGGTGGATTCGCACTTGCCGCGCTCTTCGGGAGTCTGCATGTGGATCGCCTTGGAGGCGATGACGCCGCGGATCCCGCTTCCGCAGAATACGACGCGCCTTCCGGAAACGACCCTTCTGTCGATGCCGCCGAGGCAGCCGAACCAGATATATCCGTCTTCGTCGATATGCTTGATAATAAACCCGACTTCGTCCATATGGGCGGCGAAAAGCACCTTTTTATCACGCCTTTTCCTTCCCTTTTTGAAAACCGTAAGATTGCCCATCGGATCGACGGAATATTCGCATCCCGAATCCTTTATATCTTCGATTATCGCGTTTCTGACTTCGTCT
>JAGAAM010000213.1 GCA_017615235.1 Clostridia bacterium | reverse complement strand
CTTTGCCGATCTCCGTCCATTGCGCGCCTTCCCATACGTCGTCGGTAAAGTCGCCGTCGGCGCTGAAGGTCGCCACGGGAGCGTAACGTTCGCCGTAGATCGTCTCGTCGAGCGGCATATCGGAAATGGTCACGCTGTCGTTCAGCGCTTCGCCCCAGTTGTAAAGCGTGAAGGTGTCGAGCGCCGTGCCGTAGACGTAGACCGGATCGCCCAGTTCAAGTCCGCGGAGGAACGCGACGTTGGGATTGTTATAGGAAGCGACAGCCGCGATGAACGCGTATTCCGGGATGACGACGTCTTTCTTGGTCGCGCCGGAAAGGCCGGAGATGAACTCCGTCATACGGTAGCATTTGCTTGCGTTATCCCAGGTGAAGACGCCGAGGTCCGCCCAGCTCATATAGCCTTCAACGACGTAGGTAAGGTTGTCGTTGTCGATAAGCTCCTGCATACTGCCCGCGACTGTCCAGGGGATAAGCGGCATATTGGCGGCGGAATAAGATCCGATGTGAGTCGGACGGAGGATCGCGGGACGCGCCTGACCAAGAACGGTAAGCTCGTCGTGCCAGACGTAACCGCCCTTCGGGATGGTGAACTTGATATAACGCGCGGCGATCGCGCAGGAGGCGAACACGGAAGTATAGTTCTGAGTCCAGCCGGAGACCGTGCCGATGTTTTCGTTGAACAGACGCGCGTCGGCGGCGGCGTTATTGCCGTTCGTCAGCGCCGTGAAGTTGACTCCGTCGTCGGAATAGGCGATCCTGAGCTGATGGGAAAGCCAGACGCCCCATACGCCTTCGGTAGCGTACGCGCCGAAGCCGTAAACCGTCAGCCGTTCGCCGAGGTCGATTATTACTTCGGTATCGCAGTTGGCGAGGTAGGTCTTTTCGGTATTGCCGGTGCAGTATTCGCCGTCGGTAAACAGAGTGCTGTTTATTGCGCGGTCTGCGGCGGCGGTGTTGTTCGAGCCGTAGACATAGGTGTTGTTTGCGTTGGTGGGAATGGTGTAGCTGCAGCCGAGCGCCACGTTTTCAAGCTTGAAACCGGGCTTTGTCGGATAGAGGCAGGCTTCGGGCCTGGAATCCCAGGGATTATAGACCGCGTAAGCGCAGCCGTGGTACAGACATCGGTTGGTGTCAAGCGTGGCGCCGAGGTTGTTGGAAACGCTTATGACAACCTGCACGTCGGCGCTCGCGCTGATCTCCGAGACCGGGATGATCACTTCGAGATCCGCGCCGTCCGCCGTAGTCGCGGTGTTGAGCGTGTAATGCGTTCCGGGGTCCGCGCCGTAGGAGACTATATCGCTGCCGCCGTTGGGGCGGAAGTTGGAAACAAAAGCGGCGCCGTTCCAGGAAATATCCATAAGGTACTGCCATACCGCGACGGTACCGTTGGGATCGTGGAACCAAAGGCGGATATTCATACCTTTGCCGTTGCCGAAGTTTGAAGCGGATCCGCCGAGAGCGCCGTAATATTTTACGCCGATATAAACGGCGTCGTTTTGCGCTTCACACGCGTAATCGAAAGTGAACGCGGTTTCACCTTCGGCAGCCTTATTCTCCTGCCAGCTGCCTTTCGTAGTGCCGTCGACCGAAGTCCAGCCGTCGACCCATCCGAATCCGGGCGCGGCGGCCTGCGCGGTCAGCGTAAACAACGCCGAACAGCAGGCGATGACCATCATGATCGACAGGACGACCGAGAGTGTTTTCTTCATTGCGAATTCTCCTTGTATGAACAGTATTATAAAAAACGAGAACAAAACCCGCCCGGCGGCGGTATTTTGTCATATTGCACAAGTATTAATATGAATGATACCACATTTTTAGTAAAAAGTAAACCCTATTTTATTCTTTTTTAAAATAGTTTTGCTTTTTTAAACGCAAAAAAGAGCCCCGCTTTTTCGCGGGACTCCTTTTGGAAAGACCTGTCAGTTGAAGAGCAGGCAGCCGGTCGAGCGCCAGTAAACGATCTTTTCGCGCAGCGTTTCCTCGCTCACCGAAAAGCGTTTTGCAAGACAGGGCACGCAGAAAAATTCCTCCGCACCGCGGTTGATGAGTTTCCTGGTGGCGCCGATATCGTCGGCGTTCAGCTTTGCGCCGCAGGAGGCGCACGTCATATCAGGCATCGACGACCTTCGCTCTTAACATCACGCATCCGTGAGCAGGGATCGCTTTGAAACGGAAAATATCTTTATAAACTCCGATCTCTTCGCCCGTCCAGAGGTCGGTAAGCGCCAGAGCTTTGCCGGTGGCGCGGTTGAGCCCTAAGGTATCGAAGGATATGAACGGATCGGAAAAACCGTCGGAAAGGTTGAACGCGCCGAGGGCGATATCGCCGTTTTCGAGCATCTTCGCCCATACCGGCACCTCCGCGTGGTTCCAGTGGTGGCCGCAGCGGAACGGCTGGCGGTAACCTTCGTCCTGATTGACGGCTATGACGGCTTTGTTCAGAAGCGTTTCTTTCGTCGCTTCGCTCATGTTGCGGACGTCGCAGCCGATCATCAGCGGCGATCCGAGGAACGCCCAGAGCGAGAAGTGGGTGCGGTATTCCTGATCGGTACAGCCGGAAACGGCGACGTTGCCCTTGCCGTTCATGCCGACGATGAGCATATCCATATCGTTGAAACAGCCCTTGCCGTTGGTGGTGAAATAATCCTGCTGTTTGAGCGCGAGCTCCTTTACCGACTGCCAGCTGTCGTTGATATCACCGGTGGAGCGCCAGAGGTGAGCGCCGGTCATTTTTATCCATTCGTTGGTCTTATCCGCGCCCCAGCTGCAGGCGGAGAAGACTATATCCCTGCCGCAGTTGGCGAGCGCGAGACCCATACGTTTGTAAAGAAGGTGCCCTTCCTGCGTCATCGGGCGGAAGCAGTAATCGTATTTAAGGTAGTCGACTCCCCATTCGGCGAAAGAGGCGGCGTCGATGAATTCGTAATCGAAGGATCCGGGAAATCCCGCGCAGGTAAGGTTGCCGCAGCAGGAATACATACCGAATTTAAGTCCTTTCGAGTGGACGTAATCCGCGACGGCTTTCATCCCGTGGGGGAATTTCTTCGCGTCGGGGACCATTCTGCCGTTCCTGTCCCTCTCGCGTTCAGCCCAGCAGTCGTCGATGACGAGGTATTCGTAACCGGCGTCGAGCAGACCGGACGATACCATCGCGTCGGCGGTCTCTTTGATAAGATCCTCGTCGATATTCGCGCCGAAAGTGTTCCAGGAATTCCATCCCATGGGCGGCTTTCTTACAATCATTTTATCCTCGTTTCCGCCGTGCGGGAAACCGCGCGGCTCATATTGTGTAAATATGATACCATAGCGCGCGGGGATATTCAAGCGCAAAACAACAATTTATACGCCCCGGCGAAAAAAATCTTGCAATGCAGGGACAATTAATATATAATAATATGCGTAATAATATGCGATTAGGAAAAGCACGTCTGCACGGAGGATAATATGAAAACCAGAAAGATACTGTCGATAGTTCTCGCCGTTCTTTTTGTCGCCGCGGCGATCCCCGCATTCACCGGAGCGAAAACGATCGTTGTGAAAACCTACGAAAACGTCGCTCTCGGAAAGAGCTATACCTGCCCCGACTGCTATACCGGCGACTGGGCGTACCAGGTCGTCGACGGTCACGAACTGACCGACGGACAGTACGGTTATAACGATTGCTACGGCACCGAGTGGGTCGGGCTTGTCGTTCCCTCATCCGGAAACAGGGTCCACACCGTGATCGTGGATCTCGGGTCCGAGATTTCCGGGCTTGAAAGGTTCAACCTCGTCACCGAGGAGGAAGTGAGCGCCTCGATCAAACTCCCGAAAGCGGTCGCATATTCCTGCTCGGCCGACGGAACGAACTATACCGACCTCGGCAGCGCGACCATCGCCGCCGGGACTTCGGCTTATAACTGCGAACTCATACTTGATACCGGAGTTACGGCGCGTTACGTCCGCGCGCTTATCACCCATCCCGACGCCGCGATGTTCTGTTTCTTCTGCGAATTCGAGATCGGCGTGCCCAACGGCTCGGAGACGATCGACGTTCCGGACGGCGAACCCGACAACGTGCGCTTCGTGGGTACGTCGCCGCTTACGACAGACGGCGCGAACTGCATGCGCGGAGTCGCGCTCGGCACCCCCGTCGAAGACCTTTACCGCCAGTTCACCGGCGGAAATAACAATATCACGATAAAGAAAGAATCCGGCGAAGCGCGCACTTCCGGTTACGTCGCTACCGGCGATTACGCCGAAAAGGTAACAGACGGCAAAGTGACCGACACCGTCCCGATAGTCATCGACGGCGACGTCAACGGCGATAACGAAGTCAGCGCGACCGACTATCTTATGGTGAAACGCCACGTTCTCGGAAGCTATACGCTCACCGGCGCGCATCTTGCCGCCGCTTCGCTCACAAACGAAGGCGAGGATCCGTCCGCGGTGGATTATCTTAAGATCAAGCGCCACGTGCTCGGCACGTTCGACCTTTTCGAAAAATACGCCTTCGTACCCTACCTGTACGATCAGGATATGACTTTCACAAGAACGGGCAGCGGCGAATACCGCATGGATACGACTTACAACGGCAAGCCGTACAGCCAGACCTTTGACAAGAAGAACGAATACACGGAAGGCTCCTCCGTCGCCAACTGGGGCACCTGGAACATCGGCACCTCCTATTACGACGGCAACCGTCTCGCCGGCGGCGGCACCGACTGGGAATACGTTTACCGCGTCTCCAACGGTCAGGGCGGCTGGCTCTGGTCGGGCGGCAACCACGGCAACGAGAAGTTTTTAAGCCTTCAGGTGTTCGATTCCGGGACCGGCGAGGAACACGATCTCGCCGTAGGGCAGTCCTTCACAGCGAAAGGGATCACGCTCGTCGAAAAGACGCGTATGCACAAGGGCGACCCGAACGACTATTACGCCGAAGTGACCCGCACCTACCGTCTTTACGGCACGGCGATAATGCTCGACGTCGATTATCATTACGTCAAGGACACCGCCTTCTATATGTCCTACACCTGCATGTTCCCGGTTTACAAGACTTACGGCAGGCATTCGCGCATCTACGCGACCGACGGCAGCTGGCACGACAACTACACCACCGACGGCACGGTCTACGAACCTTACGGCGACCATTACGACCGCGGCAACAGGTCGCTCCACGTCGTGTTCTGGGGCGATTCCCAGCCGACCTGGAAATACGACGTCGAGGTGTTCACCCCGTTCGATTCGACCGATAATTTCAGCAACACGAGCAAAACGATGGTCTGGGATATGAACCAGGTCTCCGATAAACTTTACGTCAGCAAATACGAACTCACCGTGATCTCGGACAGCGCGACGCTCAAGGCCGGAAGCAACGTCGGCACCAGGACGCAATGGAAGTTCTTTGTCGGTGATCTCGACGATTAAAAACCTGTTTCCGGAGGATCGAAAATGAAATCCAGAAAGTTATTGTCGCTTTTGATAGCGGCGTTGTTCGTCGTTTCGGCGGTATTCATCCCCGCGGAAGCGAAGACCGTCGTGACGAAGACTTATACCGACGTCGCGCTCGGATGCAGCTACATCAGCTCCGATCCGATGTCAAGCACCGAATCCGGCATGTTGGGTTATTACTACGTCGACGGGCACGAGCTTACCGACGGAGTATACGGATATTCAAGCCTTTACGGTACCGACTGGGTCGGATACGGCTACGCTCAGACCTATTACATAATCCTCGACCTCGGATCGACAGTCGAAAACGTCGAACGCTTCAATCTCGTCTCCGCACAGGGCGACGGCGACGGCATCAACCATCCGAAATCCATAAGCTATTCCTGGTCTGCCGACGGTACGAATTACACCCGGATCGGCGAGTCGAAGATCGTTCAGCGCAGCGGAAGCCTGTCGTTCATTTACGATTACGAGCTTATACTTGACGACGGCGTCAACGCGAGATATATCCGCGCGGATATCGTCCGTTCCGACAGCTACGGCTTTTCCTTCTTCACCGAATTCGAAGTCGGCGTCCCGAACGGCGAGACCGTGACCGATTACGGCGAACCCGACGGGATACGCGTCGTCGGCAACTCGAAATTCTTTATCGACGGCAGCGGATACCTCCACGTCCCCGATAATACCGACGCCGGCGATATCGCCGACCGGTTCGGGACCGAAGTCGCTTTCTCCTCCCCGAACGGAATCCCGAAAACGGGCGGCGAGCTTTTGACCGGCGATATCGTCACCAAAACAGCTGACGGCAAGGCGGTCGATACCGTCACGGTCGTCGTGGACGGCGACGTTGACGCCAACGGAGCTGTCGAAGCCGCGGATTACCTTATGATAAAACGCTTTATCTTGGGAAGCCACAGCCTTTCCGGCGCGAACCTCGCGGTGGCGGCCGTCACCGGGGAACAGCCCGCGACGATAGATTACGTAAAAGTCAAGCGCCACGTTCTTGGCACCTATGATATTTTTGAAAAATACGAGGACGAACCATTGCTCTACGATCAGGATATGACCTTTACAATGACGAGCAGCGTGCTTTACACGATGTCCACGGCTTATAACGGACTTCCCTACCGCCTTACCTTCGACAAAAAGGACTGGGGCACCTGGAACATCGGCACGGTCTATTACAACAACAACGCCATAGCAGGCGGCGGCACCGACTGGGAATACGTTTACCGCGTCGATAACGGCAGCGGCGGAGTCGTCTTCTCCGGAGGGAACCACGGGCTTGAAGAGCTGCAAAGCTTTAAGATATTCAACGCCGAGACCGGGATCGAACAGACGCTTTCCGCCGGTCAGTCCTTCACCGCGAAGGGGATCACTATAGTCGAAAAAACGCATCTCTACGTTTCCGATCCTTCCGATTATTACGCGGAAGTCACCCGCACCTATCGCATAGCGGGCACGAAGATAACGCTCGACGTCAACACCCATTACGTCAAAAAGACGGTGCATTATCTCTCCTATACCTGTATGTTTCCGGTATACAAGACCTACGGAAGGCATTCCCGCATCTTCGACATCAACGGCACGTATCACGACAACTACACCACCGACGGCACGGTATATCCCGCGTACAGCGACGTATTCGACGATAACAACAGTTCGCTTCGCGTAGTGTTCTGGGGCGATTCACAGCCGACCTGGAAGTTCGACGTCCGCGTTTACACGCCTTACGATTCGGTCGCAAACTTCGCTAACAGCCGCAAGACGATGCTGTGGGATATGAACACCGTCTCGGATAAGCTTTATTTCAGCAAATACGAGGAAAGCACGGTCGCCGACGACGCGACTGTCGAGCCCGGCACCAATTACGGAACGCGGTCTTCCTGGGAGTTCTTTGTGGGCGGTCTCGATGATCTTCCCGGATGACGGCCGGTCACCAGGAGCAATAAATATTTATTTAAACGGAGTAAAAACAATGGTCGGGATAAGATATAAACAGATCGAAAATATCAGTGAAAGCGATATAAAAGCCTACGGAGCGGCGCTTGCCGAAGCCGACAGGCATATCAGGACCGGCGACGGCAAGGGCGCCGATTTCCTCGGCTGGCGCGATCTCGGCGTCCGCCCGGACGGCGAAGAACACAAAAGGATAAAAGCCGCGGCGGCGCGCATCCGCGCCAACAGCGACGTTTTGCTCGTGATCGGCATCGGCGGTTCCTATCTCGGCGCGAGGGCCGTGATCGAATACCTCAAAACGCCTTATCACAACAGCCTTAAGACCGGCGACCCGGAGGTTTATTTCATCGGCAATTCCTTTTCCGGCAGCGAATACAACGCAGTCATGTCGCTTTGCGAAGGAAAACGCGTCAGCGTGAACGTCATAAGCAAATCCGGCACGACGACCGAAAGCGCGGTCGCTTTCCGGCTTGTGCGCGAATATATGGAAAAACGCTACGGCAAAAAAGAGGCGGCGGAGCGCATAATCGCCACCACCGACGCGAAACGCGGCGCTTTGAAGGCGCTTGCCGACAAAGAAGGCTACGAATGCTTCGTCGTCCCGGACGACGTCGGCGGAAGGTTCTCGGTGCTGACGGCGGTCGGGCTGCTTCCGGCGGAAGTCGCCGGGATCGACACCGGCGCGCTTCTGAAAGGCGCGGTCGACGAGCGCGAAAGGCTTTTCGCGCAGGGACTCGGCAACCCGGCTTACGTTTACGCAGTGCTCCGCAACATAATGCTTTCCCGCGGGAAGAAAAACGAGGTGCTGGTAAGCTACGACCCCGATTTCCGCTTTATGGGAGAATGGTACAAGCAGCTTTTCGGTGAAAGCGAAGGCAAGGAAAAGAAAGGCCTCTTCCCCGCCTCGGTTATATACAGCAGCGATCTTCACTCGCTCGGACAGTTCGTACAGGACGGCTCGCCGATACTCTTCGAGACGATCGTCCGCCCGACTGCCGCCGAAAAGGATTCCCCGGTCATTCCCTTCGACGCCGAAAACGGCGACGGACTGAACTTCATCGCCGGTGAACCGATGGACGGCATTAACGAAAAAGCGATGCTCGGCACGCTGCTCGCGCACCGCGACGGCGGCACCGACAGCCTTATAATCGAATTCGGCGGCAGGGACGAATACAGCCTCGGCGAACTGATATATTTCTTCTTCATCTCCTGCGCCGCTTCGGGATATATCCTCGGCGTGAACCCCTTCGACCAGCCGGGCGTCGAGGCGTACAAAAAGAATATGTTCGCACTCCTCGGAAAGCCCGGTTACGAAGCCGGCAAAGCCGAACTCGAAAGCAAGATAAAGGATATTTGATCCGAAAAAGCATAACAAAAAGCTCCGCAAATGCCGACTGTTCTAAAGGACAGTCGGCTGCGATATTTGCCCTTTGGGCAAGTGATATACACCTTCGGTGTTCGATATGTGCCTTCGGCACGCGATATGTTCGCTTCGCGAACGAGGGCAAATATCATATCGCATTCGCTTACGGACGATATATTTCGTCCGTAAACGAATATATCGAGGCGGCAAAGCCGTTATATCGTGTTTTGCATATATGCAAAACATATCGCCTTTGGAATTTGCAGTACAAATTCCTTCTTGCGCCGATATGCGACAAAAAACCGACTGAAATAAGGTT
>JAGAAM010000212.1 GCA_017615235.1 Clostridia bacterium | reverse complement strand
TAAAATACATAAGGTGCCGAACCGCCGAAGCGCACCGTCGGCAATATAGTTGACATAATGTTAAAACGCAGCGGCGGTGCGAAACACAGAAAGATATTCCGTTATGGACGTTAAACTTCAAAAATACGCCGCGGACTGCGGACTGATGTCCCGCCGCGCCGCCGAAAAGGAAATAGAAGCCGGTAATTTCGAGGTGAACGGCAAAGTCGCTTCGATCGGCATGAGGGTCGATCCCCAAAGCGACGCCGTCACCTATAAAGGCCGCCCTTTGAATCCATCCGGGGACGCAAAAGTTTACATAATGTTGAACAAACCCCGCGGAGTCGTCACCACGATGAGCGACGAGAAGGGAAGGCGCTGTATAGCCGACGTCGTCGATATCGGGATAAGGGTATTTCCCGTCGGGCGTCTCGACCTGAACAGCGAAGGACTCATCCTTCTCACCAACGACGGCGAGTTCGCCAACGCGGTGTCCCATCCTTCGGGCGAGATAAACAAAAAATACCGCGTCGTCGCGAAAGGGAAGGTATCCGACCAGACGCTTGAAAAGATCCGCGCGATGCGTACCCTCGACGGCGAAAAGCTCAACCCCGTCGAAGTCGAAAAGCTCGCCGAAGGCGACGACGTAACGGAACTTGAATTCACGCTTTCGGAGGGCAAAAACCGCGAGATAAGGCGTATCTGCGAAAGCGTCGGAGTTTTCGTGAAAAAGCTTAAAAGGATTTCGATCGGACCTCTCCGCATCGGCTCGCTCCGCCCCGGCGAATACCGCGAACTTACGCATAAAGAGCTTGCCGCTTTAAGAAACACCTTGAATAAGGAGTAACGAAATGAGCACAAACGAAAAGAAAAACGAAGTCAGCTTCGAGCAGTCGCTCGCCAGACTTGAAGAGATAGTAAAAGCCCTCGAAAGCGGCAACGTTCCGCTCGAAGACCTTATCAAACTCTACGAGGAAGGCACCGCTCTCGTGAAAGCCTGCAGCGAAATACTCAACGCCGCGGAGGAAAAAGTAAAAATTCTCCGTCCCGACGGCGAAGGCATTACCGAGGAGGATTTCGGAACGGTATGAGCTTTTTCGAAAGACTTGAACGGCACGCCGCTCTGACCGAAAAACGGCTTTACGAGCTTTTGACGCCCTGCACCGACAACGAGTATTCCGAGCGTTGCGAAAAACTGTTCGGAGCGATGCGCTATTCCGCTTTGGGCGGGGGAAAAAGGCTTCGCGCTTTTCTCGTGCTCCAGTTCTGCCTCGCTTACGGAGGTAAAACGGAGGACGCGCTCGATTACGCCTGCGCGATGGAGATGATGCACGCTTTCTCGCTGATCCACGACGATCTTCCCGCGATGGATAACGACGATATGCGTCGCGGAAAACCTTCCTCCCACAAGGCGTTCGGCGAAGCGACGGCGATACTCGCCGGCGACGCGCTGGCGATCGATTCTCTGCGCGTCTGTGCTTCAAACCCCAACTGCAGCGCTTTGCAGAACCTCGAAGCCGTGCGATGCCTCGCTTCACACGCCGGGGTGCTCGGAATGTGTACCGGCCAGCAGCTCGATCTCGACGGAGAGGGCAAAAAGCTTGACGAAGAAGAACTTACCGCTCTTGTAATGCATAAGACCGGCGATCTGATCGCCGCTTCCTGCTTCCTCGGAACGCTTGCCGCTAAAGAAAAGCTTTCCGGAAAAGAACGTATCCTCCCTCTCGCTTTCGGTCACGATATCGGACTTGCGTTCCAGATCGCCGACGACCTTCTGGATATACGTTCGACGAGCGAACAGCTCGGCAAGACCGTCGGGAAAGACCTGGCTGAGGAAAAAAGCACTTTCGTTTCGCTCTTAGGCGAAGAAGGCGCGGCTCAAAAGGCCGCCGAAGCGATCTCGCTTGCGAAAAAGGAGCTTGCGTTATTGCCGGATAGCGTTTATAAAACCGAACTTTATGAGCTTTGCGATTATATAATCGAACGCAAAAAATAAATTTTATGCAATTCTATTGTTTTTTTGCATAAAATATGTTACAATAAAACGATGGCGCAGTATCCTAGTTGACCTTCGCTGCTGAAAGCGTGCCTAAAAATACGCGTAAAGGCAAATCGATGAAGCTCCTTGTGCCTGCTTTAAACGCCCAGTTTGGGGTGGGTGCTGGGAGAATAGGTCTGCGGGCGTGCCGTAACGGCATACGGCTTTCGACCCACTTACCTTTGGAGGCTTTTTTCCGTGCGTTCCCGATATGAGACGAGGAGCGTACAGAATAAAGATTAAACCTATCGCGCGGTGCGAGTAAGACGCTGTGGATAGATGTAGCCTGCCTTGCGTGGATATGGCGGATACGGGCTTGAAGCGATTCGGGAAAGCAGCTGCCGAAGAAAAGCTTATTCCCCGTTGAAATCATGTCTGCAACAGAGGATTAGGCAGATAAGAAGGATCATTGAGGAAAACTCCTAGGCTGACATTACATTGGGCACGGACCGGATTGCAGTGTGGATTCTTCCAGGCAATCAAGTCGCGGATACAGCGATGTACCGCCGCGGACTTTAATGGGGAACCGCTTCATCGGCGACGAGAAGCAGACCGCGGGGAAAACCTACTTGACCGTATGCCACAAAGTTTACGGTTCGTGCTGCCATCTGCATTATTAAGAAAGAATTTGTCAAATGGACGATAAAACACCTCCCCGAAGTAAGACCAGAAAAACCAGAAAGAAAAAAGGCAGGACCGGTTGGATAATCGCCGCCTTTATGATAAGTTTTGCGATCACCGCCGCGGTCTCCGCCGCGAGCGATAAAGTGATCGAGGTAATGCCTGTTGCCGCAGCCGCCGCTGTTCTTCTGGC
>JAGAAM010000012.1 GCA_017615235.1 Clostridia bacterium | reverse complement strand
TGCTAATTGTTTACAATTTATCTTATATTTTAGCAAGATTTGTTCACAATTTGATGATATAACGTAGTTACAAAATAAATGAACGGAGGTAATCAATCATGTTCGAACTTACACCTTTTGTCCGCAGGAATCACAACACCGCGGTTTACAACCCCTTCAGAGATCTGGAGGATCTCGAACGCAACTTTTTCGGCAACAGGAACGCGGTCGATTTCCGTACCGATATAACCGAGACCGAGAAAGCCTACACCCTTGAAGCGGAGCTTCCCGGATTCAAGAAAGAAGATATCAAGATCGATATCGACAACAACTACCTTACCATCTCCGCGGAGCGCAAGAACGAATCCGAGGAGAAGAACGGCAAAGGCGAAGTCATCCGCCGCGAGCGCTGCTACGGTTCGGTCAGCAGGAGCTTCGATATCACCGGCGTTCAGACCGACAACATCGAAGCCACCTATGAAAACGGCATACTCAAACTCGAAATGCCGAAAAAAGAGGAAATCATACCGAAGTCGAGACGTCTTGAGATTAAATGATCCCCTGCCGATAAGAAGCCGGAGCTTTAAGCCCCGGCTTTTTATTTTGCAGTTTGACAAACCGCGATAATAATGATAAAATAGCAAAAACCCAAGAAAGGAGTGCGGAATGAAAGCAAAAGCCGTTTTTGTGACGAACGGAAAAGAATCGATATGCGAAGTCCCCGTCGGTACAAGCGTTGCCGATGCTGCAAAAGCGGCGGGTATAACCATCGGTATGCCCTGCGGCGGAAAAGGTATATGCGGCAACTGCCGGGTCATCGTTTCCGGCGGGATTTCCGCGCCTTCTGATCTTGAGCGCGAACTTTTGAGCAACGCTTCTAAAGGCGAAAGGCTCGCCTGTATGACCTATATCAACGGCGATTGCAGGATCGAAATCCCCGGTTCCGGGAAGATCGCCACGGGAACGGACGGATTTGAATATAAAGGCGTTATCTCTCCGGTCACGGGAAGCAAAAAATGCTTTGCCGCCGCTGTCGATATAGGCACGACGACGGTCATGATCCGCGTCTTTTCCCTGCCGGGCGGCGCGGCCGTCGGTCGGAAGGCGTTCAGAAACCCGCAATGCGCTTACGGCGCCGACGTTATCACCCGAATAGAAAAATGCAGAAACGGCGGTCTTGACGGGCTTAAAGGCTGTCTCGACGCCGCTTTGGATAATTCGTTTGAAGGTTTAGGGATCGTTCCCGAATTCGTCGTCGTCACCGGGAACACGGCGATGCTCCATATCGCCGCCGGGCTGGACCCTTACGGCATAGCAAACTCGCCTTTCAGGGCCGAAAGCCTTTTCGGCGAATGGATCGGCAACCGCTATTATATGCGCTGCGCCGCGCCTTATATCGGCGGAGACGCGGTCGCTTCTCTGCTCGATTCCGACGTTACCGGAAGCGCGGAAACGGCGGTCCTTACCGACGTCGGCACGAACAACGAGACTGTACTCTGGAACGGCAGTAAAGCTTTCGCCTGCTCGTCTTCGGCGGGTCCGGCGTTCGAGGGAGCGAATATCTCCTGCGGGATGACTGCGACCGACGGCGCGATCACGAAAGTCGCCTATAAACAAGGCGGATGGAAAATCACGACCGTCGGCGGTTTTGAACCCGTCGGATTCTGCGGAAGCGGACTTATCTCCGCGATCGACGCGCTGTACGCGAACGGATTTATTTCGTACGAGGGCATCGTTCTGAAAGAGCTTCCGGCTTTCGGCAAAGCGAGGCTGTCGCCTGAGGACATATCCGAAACGCAGCTTGCCAAATCTGCGGTGCGTTCGGGGATCGAAGCGCTTGCGGATCACGCCGGGATAAGCGTAGACAAAATACAAAAATACGTTCCCGCCGGGAATTTCGGCGCCACGGTCGACCTCGACGCCGCCGAGCGCATCGGTATGATCCCGAAAGGATTCGCCGGAAAAGCGCGCGGCAGCGCAACCGCTTTGAACGGCGCTTCACGCCTCGTGCTGGACGAAAGCGGGATCAAACGCTCTTTCGATCTTGCCGAAAGCATCGAAACCGTCGAGCTTGCAGACAGCGAAAAGTTCGCGCAAGATTTCATAAAATACCTCAATTTCCCGATTTAAAGCACATTATCATCGCACGGATCGAACGATCCGTGCTCTTTTTTTTATTCTCATACCGCATTATGACAAATTACGCGCTTTACGTATTGTATAATCGCAAAAAAGCGAAAGGAATTGAAAGAAAAATGGATATTTCCTGTAAAAGGACGGACTCCGGCACCGTGGTCTATATGCAGGGCGAGATCGACCACCACAACGCCGCCGAAGCGCGGAGGACGCTCGACGGGATCATCGAAGCCGATCAGCCTGCCAGGTTCGGGCTCGACCTTTCCGGGGTGACTTTCTGCGATTCGTCGGGGCTGGGACTTGTGATGGGAAGGATGAAAAAGTGCAGCTCCGTCGGGAGCGTGCTCGTGATACTCGATCCCTCGCCCGCAGCCGAGAAGATACTGCAGATCGCGGGGATGGACAGAATTATCAAAATAGAAAAGAGGCAGACGAAATGAAAGAAAAGGCATTGAACGCCATGAAACTGGAATTCCCGGCGAAGAGCGTCAACGAATCGTTTGCGAGGAGCGCTGTCGCAAATTTTGCCGCGCAGTGCGATCCGACCGTCGGGATCATCGCCGACGTAAAGACCGCCGTCAGCGAAGCCGTGACGAACGCGATCGTCCACGCCTACGCGGGATATCCGGACCGGGACAGACGCCCGGTCTACATATACTGCCGCATTACCGGAAGCGGAAAGCTTGTAATAAAGATCCGCGACAAAGGAAAAGGCATCGAGGACGTCAAAACGGCGATGGAGCCGCTTTTCACCACGGATACCGACGGCGAACGGAGCGGCATGGGCTTTACTGTCATGCAAAGCTTCTGTGACAGAGTGAAGGTGACGTCGCGCGTCGGGAAAGGCACTTCGGTCACGCTCGAAAAGCGGCTCAAACCGTGAGAGAACGGACTTTCGGGGACATAAAACTCGCACAAAGCGGAGATAAGGCGGCTTTCGACCGGGTCGTTTCCGAAAACGC
>JAGAAM010000211.1 GCA_017615235.1 Clostridia bacterium | reverse complement strand
CGTTTATTTTTTGTTTTCCACCGTATCGTAGCTTTCAGCGATGAGGGATTCGACCTCGCCGATGTCGCAATTCGCGCCGAGCAGGGCGGTGATCCAATGGGTCTTGTTCATATGATAAGCAGGCAGATAACGGACGCCGTCGACGACTTCGCGCACGCGCTCCGGAGGGAGTTTGAGGTTCACGACGTCGATCTTGCCGTCGCGGTCGATCTTCAAAGAGCGGTAGGGTACGGGCATAAAAAGCGCGTACCATTTTTGCTTTTTAGCGGTCTTGAAGGTGAAAAAGCCCGGGCTGTCCTCCCAGGGCTCCTCCGGGACGGTGCCGAAGCGTTTCGAGATCCGCTCCATAAGCCGGTTTTTCATATCCGTCGATTCAAAGCAGGCTTCAAGCAGATCGCGCAGGGCGACGCCGACTTCGCGCCTTATCTCCGTTACGAAGGGGCCTTCGGCGTGTTTTACGTTGAAGGGGATGTATTTAAGTCCGTCCGGGTATTCGCGCACGGTGACGGAAAGCCCTTCCGGCAAAACCGAAAAAGCCGCGAAGAAATCGCGGTTTTCAAGGTCCTTTTCACAGGTGTATACGCCGTTTTCGAGCCGGAATCCGGCGTTTTCCGCCTTTTCCGGAATAAAACGGTATTTGTCGGAGATCTCGTGATAAATCAAGAATATCAGCCTTTTCCGAGCATTTTTATAAGTTCCGGGATGGCGAGTTCGAACTTCACGCCGTATTTGTGGTTTTCGTCGCCGAAGGTCTTTTCGATGCAGCTAAGCGTATAATCCGCAGCGATGCGGGCGGAATCGTATTCGTCGAATCCGTTCATCAGCGCGCCGGAGAAGGCGCTGGCGAAAACGTCGCCGGTGCCGTGGCAGCCACCGGGAATGCGGCGGTGCTTGTAATAGCGGACGGAACCGCCTTTTTTGACTACGGCGCCGGTGCTTTCGGGATCGTATCCGACGCCGGTCATTACGACGTTCTTGATCCCTTTCGCCTCCAGAGCGGCAAGCAGGGAAGCGACGTAGGCTTCGTCGTACTCCGGCTTGTATTCAAAGCCGGTCATAAAGCAGGCTTCGGTTATGTTCGGCAGGACAATATCCGCTTCCGCGCAGAGCGAAGCCATTTCCGACGCGAACTTTTCGTCAAAGCCGTAATACAGTTTGCCGTTGTCCGCCATTGCCGGATCGACGATCTTCAAAGCGCCGTTTTTGCCGAAGGAAGCGAAGATGTCCTTCACCATATTGATCTGGCGGATGCTTCCGAGATAGCCGGTGTATATCGCGTCGAAAGAAATGTTTTCCTTTTCCCAATGCTTCTGTATCGCCGGGATATCGTCGGTCAGATCGCGGAATGTGAACCCGGTGAAACCGCCGGTGTGGGTGGAAAGCACGGCGGAGGGGATTATGCAGGTCTCGACTCCGCAGGCGGAGATTATCGGCAGCGCGACGGTGAGCGAGCACTGACCGAAGCAGGAGATGTCCTGGATCGTGAGTAAACGTTTGTATGACATGATTTTTACCTTCTTTGCAGGGTTTTCTGCATTATAGCGGCAAACGCCTATCTTGTCAATAGGCAAATAAACGGAATTATAACAGTTCCACGCCGTTTTCTTTGCAGATCTTATAATCTTCGGGCAGCCAGACGGAGGATTGCACCTCGCCGATATGGGCTTTCCGCAGGAAGAACATACACATCCTCGACTGTCCGATACCGCCGCCCATAGTGAGCGGAAGCTCGTTTTCGAGCAGGGCTTTGTGGAAGGGAAGCTTTGCCCTTTCCGGACATCCCGCCTCGTCGAGCTGGCGCTTCAACGATTCCGCGTCTACGCGGATGCCCATTGAGGAAAGTTCCAAAGCAATATCCAGTACCGGGTAATAAACGATTATATCGCCGTTAAGCGACCAGTCGTCGTAGTCGGGCGCGCGTCCGTCGTGCTTTTCGCCGGATTTAAGCTTTCCGCCGATCTGCATAAGGAATATCGCGCCGTATTCTTTGACGGCGGCGTATTCGCGTTCCTTCGGTGTGAAAGAGGGGTATCTGTCCTCCAGCTCCTGCGAGGTGATGAAGGTTATCTCCTCCGGAAGGAACTTGCCGACGAAATCGTAATCCTCGGCGATATAAGTCTCGGTATGCCTTAACGAGGTGTAGATCTGCTTCACCGCACGGCGGAGAGTTTTTTCGTTGCGGTTCTCGGCGCTTATGACCTTTTCCCAGTCCCACTGGTCGACGAATACCGAATGGATGTTGTCGGTGTCCTCGTCGCGGCGGACGGCGTTCATATCGGTATAAAGCCCTTCGCCGGGGACGAAACCGTATTGCTTCAGCGCCATGCGTTTCCATTTCGCAAGCGACTGGACTATCTCGAAATCCTTTCCGTCCGCGCCCTTGATATCGAAACCTACCGGGCGTTCAACGCCGTTCAGGTTGTCGTTGAGACCGCTCGCCTTATCGACGAACAGCGGTGCGGAGACGCGCGTCAGATTGAGCTGGATCGCAAGATCCCTCTCGAAGAAATCCTTTACTTTTTTGATCGCCACCTGTGTCTGGCGAAGCGTGAGGGCTGATCTATAGCCCGTCGGGACCGTTACTGACATCTTTTGTTTCCTCTTTATTGGTTGACTCGGTGCCGGATTCTTCGGGGTTTTTATCTTTTTCCGGCGTTTCTTTTTTGTCGGTGCGCTTTTTTAAAGCGTCGAGAATTTTCCTGTATAAAAGCAGGCAGGCGAGGCTTACCGCGCCGACGACGACGTAAAGGATCACCGCCGCTAAATAGTTTTTATCCTGGATAAGGTGTCCGCCGATCGTCGAAGTGACTATCGAGGGGATCCTCGCGACGGTCGAGATGAGGACGAAGGTGCTTATTTTTATCTTCGTCAGTCCGAAAAAGAATATCAAAGGGTCTTTCGGAGTGCCGGGCAGGATGTAAAGAATCGCGACGAACCGTTCCAGTTTTTTCTCGCTGTTGATGAACTTCAGATTGTTTATCTTGTCTTATAATATTGTAATCAAAACCAGCTTGAGCAAAGGCCCATGATGTATATCCAGTACAATCAAGTCCCCACTCACAATATGAACCACCAAGTTCTTTACTACATATAATATT
>JAGAAM010000210.1 GCA_017615235.1 Clostridia bacterium | reverse complement strand
TTTTCAGCCGTGTCAATACTTTTTTGTCGCCGAAGGCCCGGGAATATCGTCGCGCGCCTTTTCCCGTTCGCGAAAGCGAACATATCGCGTCCCGAAGGGATATATCGCGTTTCGTCGAAACAAAAAGCAAGCCCGGTCGGACTTGCCTTTTAAGTTTGATATCGATCTCACTCCACAACGAAAGTGACGGTGATGCGTTTCACGCCGTCGCTGCCGAGGAGTTCGATGACGAGTTTATCCTCGCCTTTGAAGTTTTTGACCGGGCGGTAATAGACCGTGCCGTCGGCGTCGACGCGGAATTCGCCGTAAAGCGGGGTCTGACAGGGGCGGTACCGCAGGTTCTGAAGGCTGCCTACCGAGCATTCGGTTTTCTTTCTTTCGCCCGTCGTGACCGTGACGTCTTTGAATCCGGCGACGGAATACATATTGCCGCCGAGATCGTCGTGCGTAAGCGTTCCTTCGGCGTATTTCACCGTGACGTCGTAGACTTTGCGGACAAAGTCGGCGTCGCTGTCGTGCGCGGCGGCGTAGGCGCCGGGCATAGTGCCCTGGTAATAGACCTTCACGGCGTCGATATAACCCGTGTCGATACCGGCGCCGAGGTATTCGTAATACTTGTCGCGGCTGTCGAACGGCGATTCGGTCTCGATCTCGACGCACATCCCGTAAAGCTTCGCGAGCTCCGCAGTGGTCGAAAGCCGGTTCTGACCGGTGGTGTCGTAAAACATATAGTTCGGCTGCATACAGGTCAGGTCGAAACCTATCTCGCGGCACCTGAACGCGCCGTTCGCGTTGTAATAGGGACACCAGAACGTGAGCAGCCCGAGCTTGTGCGCGTATTCGTTGAAGCGTTTCGCGACTTCGAGGTCGAGCTCGTACCGGTTATAATCCTCTTTCCCGCCGACTATGTCGAACCTCATCGCCTCGTGAGCCCAGTAAAACCCGAGAAATTCAAGGTTTTCATAGTGTTTTTCGCCGAGGCGGCGGATCATCTCGTCCGCCTGCCATTTGAGGCAGCCGAAGATCTTATCCGCGGTGTCGGTGGTCTTTCCGTTGAAAACGTCGGTGGTCGCGGGAGCGACGACGGAGATCCATATTTTCAGTTTTTGATCGACGCCGAGCTCTTTTCTCACTTCGCCCATAACGCCGTCGAGCGCGCCTAAGTTGAGATCTTCGTAGTCGAACAGCTCCGAGAAGAAGAAATCAAAGCACTCGTCGCGGTTTGCGTGGGCGCCGGTCTCGCCGCGGACGGAGATCGCGATGGAATCGAACAGGATTCCCGCCGGGCTGCCGTTTTCGTCCTCTTTGACGATGTATTTCCTCGCCGCGTCGCGGGTTATGACGTGCATTTCGGTCATGTGGTTCCCGCAGACGTCGGTCACCGGCGCGAAAAGGATGTTGTCGCACCCGGCGGCTTCGTCGGGATAAGCGTATTTTCCGTAAAAACCGCCGTATTCGACGGGATCGGCGGCGTTCGCCGCGTTTTTCCTGCCGATGACCTCGATCTCGCCGATATAGACCATCATATCGATCTGGAAAGTCAGGCGGACGTAGCGCGCTTTGTATTCCTGCGGGAAATCGTATTTAACGTTAAGGACTTTGCCGCTGTTTTTGTTCCAGTTGACGTTGAGCTCGCCCGCCACGGAGACCCAGTCGACGCCGTCGGAGCTGAGGCTTACGTACCAGGCGCGCGGCGAAGTCACGCCCGCGGTGACGAACTCTAAAAACTGCGTTCTGTAACCCGATACCGCCATCTCGCAGCCGAGGTCGCAGATGACGTGCCTTCCTCCCGCACGGACGAATTTCGCCCAGTTCGGGTCGGTATAGGAAGCGACGGAGGGATAGATCCCGTCGCCGAGGATGTAAAGCTCCTCTGCGGGAGTGTTGCCTGTGAATTCGACGGGAAGCGCGTCGAAGGTCTGCGCGGTGACCGCCGTCCCCTCGATAAGCATAAGGTTTTGCACCGTGTCATAATCCGCGTCGGATCCGCTTACCGTGACGTCCGCCTTTCCGAACGCCTCGCCGTAGAGGTCGTAAATATATTCCTCGCTGAGGTTCACCGCGGAAAGCGAAAGATCGACCGTTCCGCCGCCGGAATATTCGTATCCCGCCACTTCGTCGATGAAAAGGAAGGCGTTGTCCTGCCTTGCGCAGGTGATCTTGACGTATCGCGCGCCGGTCGCTCCCGGGAATGCTGCGCGATAGACCGTCTTCGCTCCGTCGGCGGCGTCGTTCGGGCGGTATTGCCTTGCGAGAGAAGTATAATTCTTTCCGTCGTTCGAGACCGCGAAATCGACGTATTCGGGAAGCCCTATGCCGTAATCCATAACGCGCAGGCAGTGGACCTCGATATCCGCAAGGGCGCGTTCGCCTTCGCCGAGGTCGAAGACGAGCGCCAGCGCGACGCCTCCCGTCCAGCCGATGAAATGCGTTTTGTCGAAGGTTTCGGAGGTCGCGCCGTCGGTGAGTTTGGGGGATTTTCCGTCGTCGGGATAGCTTTCCGACGGTTCGCGGCTCATTTTATAACCAAGCCCTTTGAAGATATTCTTCGCAAGCTTTCCTCTGTCGACGGATAACGGAAGCATCGAAAGTACCTCCTCTTTGAGTTTTGCGGACGGATCGTCGGAGACTTCGGTTTCGGAAGACCCGCCGTCCGTCACGGCGGAGCTTTCCGCCGGCGCTTCGCCCCCGCAGGAGAAAAGCGGTATCCCAAGCGCGGCGATAAGCAGCAGCGCGGCAATTCGTTTTTTCATCTTTTCACGGTCCTTTCACGGAACTTGCGGCTATATATTAACATATTATCACGGGAAAAGCAACAGGGAAGGGACGGGAAGGAATAATGAACAATGAATAATTGAGGAAGGAAAAGCCGTTTCACGGCTTTTCTTCATTATTGGTTTTTAATAAACAAAAACCGCTTTTTTGCGAAAGCTTTTTTCTTCTTCTCAAATCCGTTGACTTTTTCCTTTCTTTCCTATATAATAAACAATGAGTAAAAATGACTGTTTACGGCAAATTTTTCGCAAACGGAGAAAACGCAGATGCTTGACTGGCTGATCTACGGAATGGTCTATCTGGGAAGCGCCCTGATGGTCC
>JAGAAM010000209.1 GCA_017615235.1 Clostridia bacterium | reverse complement strand
GTCGGCGCCGCTGCCGAGCGCATAGATAAGCCCGTTGCCGCGTTTGTTGACGAGCTGGGCGGTATTGGACGTCGTTTCGGAAAGATCGGTCACACCGGAAATTCGGATAACGCCGCATCCCATATCGTCGACCAGGCCGGCGACGCGGGTCCCTTTGCCTTTGTATCTGCCGGTGAAATCGACGAAGCTGCCTTTGCTTCCCATTTTGCCGACCGCGCCGGCGGAGATGGTTCCGCTGTTTTCGACGCGCAGACCGTTGATCTTCACGTATGCGGCGGAAGTGCCGTCAGCGTCGGAGATCTCGCCTATCGCGCCGGCGGACTCGGTGTTCGAGCCGGAGTTGCCGGCGATCTTCACCGGGACGTTGAGTATTTCAAGAACGTTGTCGAGACTCGTGTTCGCATAGGAACCTATAACGCCGCCGCGGTACTTGCCGCCGGTGAATTTTACCGTGCGGTCGTAAGCGGAAACCGAACCGACGTCGGAGACCGAGCCGTCGGTCACCGTGATGCTGTTTTCGGCGTAAAGTCTGCCGATAACGCCGCCCGCGGCGCTGCTGCTTCCCGCGGAGATCGCGATATCCTCGTCGGTGCGAAGGTTCTTAAGATCGAAAGTACGGGTGCCGCCGGAAGCTCCGGCGTTGTTCTTCGTGCTTTCGTAATATCCGTAAAGCGCGCCTGCGCCATCAGCGCCGCTGATCGCTTTCGTTACCGTGAAATATCCGGAAGGAGCGGTGTCGACGGAGATATCCGCGTTTTCCGCATAACCGGCGATACCGCCCGCGAAGCCCGCGTCGGCGGTGACGTTGAAGAAGGAGGCGAAACCGTTCTTCATGACGACGGAGGAACCGTCTTTCATATATCCGACGACGCCGCCGGCGTTGCCGCTTACGGAGGTGACGTTGAACGTCTTCCCCGCCATATCGGAGCCGAGCGTGACGTCCGCGATAAGCGTAGAGCCCTCGCCGAGGGTGCCGCAAAGTATACCGACGTCGCCGCTTGCGGTTACGTTGGCGGTGACCGAAGCGCCCTGCGCGTTCTCGGTGACCGAATTATGTTCGAAAGCGAGGCTTACGCTGCAGCCGTCGCCGATCTCGCCGACGACGCCTGCGAACTTGAACGCCGTGATGTTGTCGGAGTCGGAATCGTCGGGGTTGAGCTTGACCGACCAGACGGCGTCCGAAGCGCCGGAAACGGCGACGACCTTCTGTGCAAAGAGAGGAACGTCGTCAACGTCGGAGGAACGCATGATCTCGACCTGCCTTACCGATCCGGAGCCGTTTCCTATCGTGACGTTGGTGGTCATCGTACCGAAAAGCGGCGTATCAAGAAGGAAAGTCGCGGAAGCGCTGTCGGCGATAAGGATCTGACCGTCGAAGGGGCGCGAATCGCTGCCGATGCTGATATAACCGGATCCGCCGTTTTCGGGAAGGACGTACATACTGCCGGTGCTGAGCGCGAGCGAAAGTGTATCCTGGGGATTGTGCTGTCCGTTCGCGTACTCGCGGGAATAGGCGATAAGGTCCGCGCTGTTATTTATGGAGATCGTCGTCGCGGGAGCCGCCAGCGTCGGGGTCTGCCCCGCGATGACCGCAAGCGTCAAAATGAGCGCGCCGACAAAGACCCCTGTGACCAAGAGCTTCAACGCGCGGATCTTAACTGCTTTTTTCATCGTCGGTAATGCCTGCCTTTTGTTTTTTGCCTTTGATTTTGAAGCGAAACTTTATTCGCTTTCCTCGCCGCCCGAAGCGGCGGTATATACGAAGTTCACAGCGTCGGTAACGTCGTCCCAGTCGGTAAGAGTACCTGCGACGCCTTCCGCGTAATAAAACTGGAGTTCGTAACGGTTTTTAACGTCGGAATCGACGCCGAATTCGATATAATACCATCCCGTCGGGTCCGTCGAAGGAACGAGCGCCGTCGACGAAGCGGAGATGAGGAAGTACTGGCTTATCTCGAAGACCGCGGGGTCCCAGCTCAGTCTGACGGTACCCGCGCCGGAGCCGGCGATGATATAACGGAACCCGTCGTATTCATCCGGAGAAGCGCCGGAAGCGTCGCCCAAAGCGCCGCTTTCGTTGATATAACCCTCCCAGGTGATCGCCTGCTGTTCGTGGCTGACCGCGCTGTCAAACAGACAGTCTATCGGGTAAATATCGTGGCGGCTGACCGTCGGAGTCGCCCTTAAATAGAGGTAATAATCGCCCTCCGCGGTGTTGAACTCGCTCGACATCGTAAGGTTGAAAAGATCGGCCTCCGCGGCGGTGCTGGAAAGCGTATAAGCCGGAAAACTTGCGGAAGTGTTGGAGGAGGAAAGCGTTATCGCGGAGGAGGGATCGTCGTGCGGGACGATGGTCACCGTCCTGCCGCCGATGTCGGTCCCGTTGGCGACCTGAGTGATGACGCCGTGGTTCAGGGTGACGAGCTTCGCCGTGAGTACGTAGGAAATATCGAATTCATACGGCCTGCCGGGGTTGCCCTGGGAATAGTTGCAGACCGTCAGACGCGTCGAAACGGCGGCGGTCGCTTCGCTGGTGTAAAGCGTGCGGTAGTTGTCGATCTCGTTCTCGACGCCGGAGAACTGGAAAAGATAGTTCGACGAGAACAGCGCGCCGGTGGAGTCCTGGGAGGAGACGACGCGCTTCGCGCGCGAGCTTTTGGTGTACTCGGCGTAAGCCGTAAAGCCGATCGCGGCGGCGAGCAGGATCAGTCCGGTGAGTACCGAGGCGACGAACGCCTTCGGTATTTTCGGATCGAACCTTTTGCCGTCTTTATTCTTTTTTGTCATAACGTCCGCCTCCTTTCTTCGGTATTCGCGGAAACCGTCAGTCCGCGGAAATGTTCCTTGCGGTGATATAGATCATATCGGTCTCCTTGGTGTTCGAAACTCCGGAAGACCAGATGACCCGGATTATGTAATAGTCGTAAAACGTGCCGACTGCGCTGCTCGGGATCATCGTCGAGCTCGTCTGCCAGTAGATAGGCTCCGCGTATTTGTTTACGTTGCGGTAATCGCCGGGCGAGTCGGATATTTCGTAGGTAAGATCGTGATAAGCGGTGTTGCCGGTATCGGTCCAGTCGTAGGCGAGATCCTCGCCGCCGACCGTCTTTTTGTTGCGGAAAACGCCGGCGATCGGTGTCGAATCGGAGCTGTCGACGTAATAATTCTGCTCCGTCCCGTCGGGGTGGGTGGTGTAAAGCACGGCGGTGAACGCGTCGTTCGGGACGCTGCCGGAGGCGAGACGGGCGTGATACAGCTCGTATTCGAACTGGTTGTTGGTAGTGTAGGCGAGCTGGAGTTTATAGGCGTCGACGTCGTTGCCGCTCACGCAAAATACGAAATCCTTGTAAGTGACGCCGCTTTCATCCTCGACGTTGATGCCCGACATATTCATATACCGTATATCCTCGCGGTTGGCGGCGTCGATATAGATCGCGGCGGGGTTGTCGATGACGGCGACGGTCGCGGCGTCGCGGTCGCCGTAAAGCCAGGCGAAGACCGGAACGGCGAAACAGAGCACGGCGAAAAGCGCGGCGATCAGAAGGACCGACGCGGTCTTTTTGAAAACGTTATTATTTTTTCCGGCGTTTTCGTTCATTGTGAAGATTCCGTTCCGTTATCGGGGCCTGCGGGTGAAACGTGCAGGCGCGTTATGAAATACTTGATCGTGTCGCCGATGACCTGGTCGGCGTTGTTGTAACCGTCGCTGAGCGCGACGTAATAAAGGTCTTCCATGCCGGTCCCGGCGACGTAAGTCACGGCGCATTCGTAGAAAAAGCGGTTTTCCTCGCTGCCGGGAGCGTCGCTGCCGTGCTCCTCGATGTAAGCGAGTATCGCGTCGCGCTGGGCGTTCTGCGCCGCGGTATTGCCGAAAAGCGAGTGAGTGTGAAGGCGGAAATCGCCCTCGCGGTAGGCGATCTGGGCGAAAGTCGAAGGCCAGATCCAGTAAAACGTGACGCGGTAATGCGCCCTGCTGTCGCCGGTCACGTAGACCGGGGTCTCGTTAGTTATGTCAAAGACGAACCCGCCTTCTTCGATAAAATCCTGATAGTAATATTCGTTGGTGCCGGTTATCGGGATCCTGTCGAGGAACATCATGATATGTCCGCGGAGGAAACGCTCCGCGTCGTCGGAATCGCCGGTCAGCACGAGGTGATACGTACCGTCGTCCTCGTCCTTTTTCGCGCCGCAGACGTCGATGGAGATATTGAACCGCGTTGCTGCGTTCAGCGGGATGATATCAAAACTGATCACGCCGAAATCGCCGGGCTTTATCGACTCGTCGGCGGCGCCGCTTTTTTCGTTCACGAAACGGCAGAACAGCGCAGCGCCTTCGGCGCCGGTCTCGTTGATCTTTTTATATCCGCCGTTGGAAGTCTCCGAAAGGAAGTTGAGTATGCCGGTGCCGTTTTCCTCGAAAGGATAGGAGGTGCGCTGGTTCGGATCGGCGACGACGGCGAGTTCGAACATATCGCCGTTCATCGTAACGCCCATTCCGCTGCCGGTGACTTCGGTGCCGGAAGCAAACCAGCCGTAGGAACGGTTTATCATATATCCGGCGGCAAGGATGACCGCCGTGAATATGGCGACGAGAGAAATGAAACTCCCGGCAAGTCCGAGCTTGTTCCTGATGTTCTTTATCGTCTTCATCGCGGTCTCCTTTCGGGTGATTTCGGGCGCAAAGACCCCCCGGGGGGCTCTTTAACCGATTAATTATATCACGTATCTAATGAAAAGTAAATATATATATTAAAATAATATAAGGTTTTATTAAAGAAATTATATGGAAATTCCGGAAAATTCAGTATCAGGGATCCCAAACCGGCGAAACAAACCCGATAAACGAAGCGGTCAACAGTCAAACGCCCGACTCCGGGCAATTCTTAATTCTGAATTCAGAATTCAGAATTAAAAAAACGGGACGCCCGTATCGTCACGGCGTCGCGGCGTTGGTTTGGCGTGATACTTTGATCAGGCCGCGACATTTCCTCCGGCGAGGGAAGCATAATAAGGCGTTTGTTCAATGCTCGAGTTATTTCGTTTGTTTGTTGACCGGGTGCACTTAAAATCCGTTTCGTGATCTGCTTTACGGCGGGAGAGCAATGCTCTCCCCTACTTTCACAAACGCAACCGTCAGCAAAGTAAGGACGATCATTGATCGCCCGCGAGAACTGACGTATCAAATCTGAACCGCTCTTTCCGTCAAGCACAAATACAAAAAAACGAAGAAAAACCGTCTTACGGCTTTTCCTCCTCAACTTTTCTCTTTTCTCTCTTCACTAAAAAGCAAATCCGCGGCTTGTTTTACGGTATGACAACTCAAATTTCAACAATTCCGAATTCTATTATTCAATCATTCATCGCCGAAGGCGATTACAATCAATTTCGTTTTTTTCGTGGGTCCCCCGCGGAAAAAACCCCGCGCAGACGAGCTGTGCGAGTCCGCGTGCCGAGGGGAGGAGGAAACGCAAATCTGATATTTGTAACCAAAAGCGTTTACCGGGGTCCCCGGAAATCCGTAGGATTTTTGGGGTGGATTTGACGGCGATAGAGCACGCGCAACCGACCGAAATCGTCAGATTTCGGTCG
>JAGAAM010000208.1 GCA_017615235.1 Clostridia bacterium | reverse complement strand
CGCGCAGCAGCACCCAGCTTTTGCATTTGGCGTCGTCATTCACGCCGAGGAATGAAGTCTTTTTATCGAATTTGATGCGGTAATGCACCTTGTTCGTCTTCGCGTATTCGGGATCGCCGTAGTTGGAGGAGGCGTTGCCGCGCACCCTTATCTTGGCGGAGGCATTGTCCTTGGCGTATTTATCGTCGCAGTTGTTTACGGTTATACTGCAGTTGAGGTAATAATCGCGGTGAGTGACCTGCTCGCCGGTCTCGGTCTTGATGCTGACCACCGGCATTACGTGGGTATCGTAACCGAACACGGCGCAGACGTCGGAAGCGCTTTCGTAAAGCCGCGATCTGTCGGTACAGCCGTCGCTCCAGCCGAGGAATTTGTAATAATCCCCGGCCGTCGCGGTAAGATAAAGCGCGCCTGAGGCGAGATAGGCGGAGACCGATCCGCCTTTTCCGTATGCGTCGGGATGAAGCGGATCGCCGCTTTCCGAAACGCAGCTGTAGACCGTGACTTCGCTTTTTACAAGGTTGTTCTGTCCGCAGGTGCGGCAGCTTGCGTATTCGACGAAATGCGGGTTGCCGTCGACGTGATTGAGGTTGGCGTGGACGTTATAGAAATCGTGCTGGGCGAGAGGGAGAACGGTATGTTCGTCGTGACCGCAGCGGCGGCAGTGCGCGTCCTCGTATCCGGGGACGGTACAGGTAGACTCCTGATAGCCGGTCGTATAGTAATCGTGCCCGAGCGGATCGGTGAAATCGGAATGGACTTCGGCGCCGCAGTAACAGCGGTAGACGGTATAGCCGCGCGTCTCGCATCCCGGATCGACGGTCTCGCCCGCGACGTACTGGTGGATATGCACCGCGCTGTCGTCGAAATACTCCGTAAGATCGTAAGAGCCGAGCACCGTGCGTTTTATGATAAGGTAGTCTACGGCGCCGACGGCTCCGCTTTTATCGACGTCAGCCGCGACGGTCTGGATCTCGTTAAGATCGAAACTTCCGAGGACCGCGCGTTTGACCATAAGATAGTCGACAGAGCCGACGTTTCCGTCGCCGTCAACGTCGCCGTACCGCCTCATCGCGCCGGTATTCAAAACGGCGACAACAGGCAGGAGCAGCGCCACAGTCAGTATCGCGCCTATTATTTTTATGATGACCTTTTTCATTACGTTTCCTCCCGTTCAAAAGTCATTTCCATTGGGTGTCGAGCCATTCCATGCGTTTACGCAGGAATTCTTTTATATATGCCGCCGAATCGGCCTGATTCCCGGTGCCCCACCTTTTTGAATTCATCGCGAAATCTTCGGAATATGTTTCGGCTACCCGGTCTATCTCCGCAAGAAGGGCTTCCTGTACCCCGCGCGAAGTCATATCTTTCCATTTTTCTTTAACTGTACGTTTAAAGAAATCGGACTTATAAAGCGTTATGAACCAGGTGAACGACCGGTCGCCGGCGTAGGCGAATTCCGGCGGCTGGAACGCCGAAACCCATAAATGTTCCATCGCAAAGCCGTCGCCCGTGCCGTAAGCCCAGGAATAGTCCCACGGCGAGCAGAACGTGAGGCGCGGGTGATCCGCCGTGAAATCGACGTACATAAAGAAGCTTCCGACGCCTCCGTCGCGTTCACACGCCACTTCGCGCGAGATATACATCGCCGCCGCGGCGTCGAGGTCCAACACGTTCGCAACGCATTCCTCCGCGTTTTTGAATTCCGGAGCGAAATCAAGGTTGTTGTCACCGTCGAGTTTGAAAAACTCGCCCTCGTATATCGCTTTATAAACGACGGTATAGACGTTGCGGACGTACCTTGAAACGAACTTAAGCTGTTCGTCGGTCATAACGTCGTATTTGACCGAATAACCCGCCTTTCGCGCGGTCCTCGTGACGCCGTACATATCGGTGAGCCGGACTCCGCCGTAATCCACTTCGAAGTGATACTCCTCCGAGCCGTAGTAATGGTCGATCTCGACGAGATAACCGGTTCGGAGTTCGGTATCGCCGTCCTTCTTCTCGGCGATGGAAATGCGGTTTTTCTGTATCTGCGTCTGTTCGCAGAGCACGTACGCGCCGTAGTATTCGTGATTGATGAATACCTGGACGTAGGTGTAATCCGAAGCGTAATAAGCCCCTTGGGTGATGTCGGTGAACAGTTTGAACGAAAGCGGTTCCCGCAGGAAATTCTCGTCGCCGCGCAAAAGCACCCAGCTTTTGCACTCCGCGCCGCCGTTCAGCCCGAGGAATGAAGCCTTTTTATCGAACTTGATGCGGTAATGGACTTTATTGTACTTCGCGTATTCGGGATCGCCGTAATTCGACGAGGCGTTTCCGCGCACCCTTATCTTCCCCGCGGCTTTGTCCTTTATATACCTGTCATCGCAGTTCGAGACGGTTATTTCACAGCCGATATAATGATCGCGGAAGACGACCTGCTGCGATCCTTCGGTATTGATGCTTACGACCGGCATCGCGTGAGACTCGTAACCGAACACGGCGTAAACATCTTCCGTGCCGTCGTAGATCGTTTCGTCTTCGGTGCTGCCGTCGCTCCATCCGAGGAACTTGTAGTTTTTGTTTTCAAACGCTAAAAGGGTCAGTTTTCCGTCTTCCCATTCGGCGGAGACCTTACCGCATTTTTCGAAACTTTCGAATGAATCGAGCCTGCCGTTTTCGGATATGCCGGGACGTACGCGGACCGACCGCGCGAGCAATCCGGTCTTTCCGCAGACGGTGCAGTCGCCGTGCTCCGTGATCTTCAGGCCGCTTCCGCTCCGCTTGATATCGCAGGTCTTGCCGGCGAATCGGTGCCCCGCCGGCGGGATCGCCGCCTCGTCGGTATATCCGCAGACTTTGCAGATCCTTTTTGCCTTTCCCTCTCCCTCGCAGGTCGGTTCAATTAAAACCTCTTCGTCAAAATCGTGCCCGAGCGGATCGGTGAAGGAATCTTTGTATTCGTCGCCGCAGGAGCATCTGTGGAGCGTATAACCGCCGTTGACGCAGTCCGGCGCGACGACGGTCTCCTTATAACCGTGGACGTGATCCGCCAAACCGCACGCCGTGCATAAAAGCAGGCAGGCGGCGATCATCACCGCCGATATCTCCCTTGCCGCATTGCGTCCCATACGCGGATACGTTCCCAT
>JAGAAM010000207.1 GCA_017615235.1 Clostridia bacterium | reverse complement strand
GTCAACGGAAAGCCTGTCATCCTCAATCATCAGCGGATCGCTCGCGGTATCGTTCGAATCAGAAAGATCGGACAGAGGGAGCAGGTGTGTGTTGTAAAACAGGTCTCGCACTACGACAGTCGTGCCGTCGGGACATCCGGCGTCGACCATAACAATGCCGTTCTCGTCGGAGCTCAGGCGCGTGCCGACCGTCTCCGAGCGGTGCTTGGAGATTATCTCGGTCTTCGATACCGAGGCGATGCTCGCCAGAGCCTCGCCGCGGAAGCCGAGCGAGCGGATGCCGGGTATATCGCCTCCGTCGGCGATCTTGCTCGTCGCGTGGCGCAAAAGCGCCTTCGGCATATCGTCGCGCAGGAAACCCGTGCCGTCGTCGGTCACGCGGATAAGCGACCTGCCGCCGTTTTTTATATCCAGCGCGATGGTCTTCGCACCGGCGTCTATTGAGTTTTCGATAAGTTCCTTGACGGCGGAAGCCGGCCTTTCCACCACCTCGCCGGCGGCGATAAGGTTGGCGGTCTGCTCGTCAAGAATGTTGATTATTCCCAAATCAAAGCTCCTTTTTAAGCTCGTAGAGAAGCGTGATCGCCTCGTAAGGGGTGAGCGTGTTTATATCGCAGGAACGCAGTCTTTCGATAACGCGCTGTTCGCTCAAAGCCTCGAAACTGATATTGCCGTCTTCCGGCTCTTTGGCGCGGCGTACCGTAGCGGAAGCTCCGCCTTCGTCGAGCGAAGCGAGGATCTCCTTTGCGCGTTTGACCACCGGATCGGGGACGCCGGCGAGGTGAGCGACCTCGATACCGTAGCTGTCGTCGGCGGCTCCGCGTACTATCTTGCGAAGGAAAACGACGTCCGAACCGCGCTTTTTCGCGGCGATGTTGTAATTCACCACGCCTTTAAGAGTGCTTTCGAGCTCCGTCAGTTCGTGGTAATGTGTGGCGAAAAGCGTTTTCGCTCCGATCTTTCCGTTGGTGTATTCGACCACCGCGCGGGCGATCGACATCCCGTCGTAGGTCGAGGTGCCGCGCCCGATCTCGTCGTAGATGACCAGGCTTTTCTTCGTCGCGTTGTGGAGTATATCCGCGACTTCGTTCATCTCGAGCATGAAAGTCGAGTTGCCGGAAGCGAGGTCGTCGGAAGCGCCGACGCGGGTGAAGACTTTATCGACGACGCCGACGCGCGCCTCCGCCGCCGGTACGAAACACCCCGCCTGGGCGAGTATCACGCACAGAGCGATCTGGCGCATATAGGTCGATTTGCCAGCCATATTCGGGCCGGTTATAAGCATAGTGCGGTTCGATCCGCAATCGAGATAACAGTCGTTCGGGACGAAATAGCCGCCGTCCAAAAACCTTTCGACGACCGGATGACGGCAGTTTTTGAGCGAGATGACGTCGGAATTGTCGATCTCCGGACAGCAAAAGCCCTGTTCCGCCGCTATCGCAGCATTGGAACAGCAGACGTCGAGCTCGGCTACCGCCTCCGCAGTCGAGCGGATACGGTCTCCCTCTCCGATAACGTATTCGCGCAAAGCGGTGAAAAGTTCGTATTCAAGCGCGCAAAGGCGGTCTTTCGCGCCGAGGACGCGGCTTTCGGTGTCTTTAAGTTCCGGAGTGACGTACCTTTCGCCGTTGGCGAGCGTCTGGCGGCGGATATAGGTATCCGGCACCTGGTCGACGAAGCTTTTCGATACCTCGATATAATAGCCGAAAACGCGGTTGTAACCGACGCGAAGCGTCTTGATCCCGGTTTTTTCGCGCTCGTAAGCCTCGATCTTCGAGATCCAGCTGCGCCCGTTTTCGACTATATCGCGCAATTCGTCGACCGCGGCGTTGCAGCCGGGTTTTATCATTCCGCCCTCGCGCACGACGGCGGCGGGATCCTCCGCGATCGTGTTGAAGATCGCCTCCGCGACTTCGTCGAGGCTGTCGATCCTGGCGTTTATGTTTTTAAGGCAGTCGCTTGCCGCGTTGGACAAAAGCCTTTTAACGTCGGGAAGCAGTTTTATCGTGTGTTCAAGCGATTTGAGATCGCGCGCGTTCGCCGTACCGTAGACGAGCCGGGTCAAAAGACGTTCGACGTCGGCGAAATCACGCAGAAGCTCGCGGATCTCCTCCCTTGTCACGCCGTCTTTAAGGTATTCCGAAACGCCTTCGAGGCGGTTCTTGATCGCGTTGGAGTTGACGAGAGGTTTTTCGAGCCTGCTCCTCAAAAGCCGCGCACCGGCGCTCGTCCTCGTGCGGTCGACCGCCCATAAAAGCGAACCTTTTTTCTGCCTTGAACGCATGGATTCGCAGATCTCGAGGTTCCTTCTCGAAGCCGCGTCGATCCCCATGAATTCGCCGCAGGAATAAAACCGCGCAGGTTTTAGATAGGAAAGATCGCGCTTCTGGGTGCTTTCTATGTAGGAAAGCAGGGCTCCGGCGGCGATCACCGCCTGCTCGCTTTCGCCTTCCGGGTATTCGCCGTAGATCTTTTTGTATTCCTCTTTCGCGGCGTTCAGATCGAAATCCGCGTCGGGAGTCTTAGTGATAAGCGTTCCGAAGCGTGCCGCGAACTGCTCCGCGATTTCACCGTCGCCGGATTCGGGGACGATAAGCTCGCTCGGCGAGAAAGCGGAGGATTCGGAAAGCAGTCTGCGCGCTATGTCGTCTCCGACTATCTCCGTCGCGCAGAGTTCGCCGGTCGAAACGTCGGCGAAAGCGGCGCCGCAGGCGCCGGGAAGAGTGAACACCGAAGCGATGAAGTTGTTCTTCCCCTCCTCGAGATAACCGCCCTCGGTAACCGTGCCGGGAGTGATTATGCGTATAACGTCGCGCTTGACAAGACCCTTCGCCGTGGCGGGGTCTTCCATCTGTTCGCATATCGCGACGCGATACCCGCGCGAGACGAGTTTTGCGATATAACTCTCCGCGGCGTGATAGGGCACACCGCACATAGGCGCGCGTTCTTCCAGACCGCAATCCTTGCCGGTCAGCACGAGATCGAGCTCTTTCGAGGCGGTCTTCGCGTCCTCGTAGAACATCTCGTAAAAATCGCCGATACGGCACATAAGGATGCAGTCGGAATGGAGCTGTTTTATTTCAAGATATTGCTTCATCAGCGGGGAGAGTGACATATACGCTGTCCTTTCAAGTTTCCTTAACGCGATTTTGCGCGAAAAACGGTTTGCCGGGAGAAAAGACCGCGGTCTTTTCTCCCTTTTGAATTATGGATCGTTAACCGATCGTGTAGGATCCCAGAACGTGACGCTTGATCATAAGATAGTCCACCGCGGTTATATCGCCGCTTCTGTTGACGTCGGCGCGGTAGGTCTGGCCGTCGTCGAGATCGAAGGTACCAAGCACGTTGCGTTTTACCATAAGGTAGTCGACGGCGCCGATATCGCCGTCGTCGTTCACGTCGCCTAACCTGCCTGCGGGTATTACCGGCTCTTCCGGCACGGTGAAGCTGAAGTAAACGCCGAAGTTTTCGTTCGAATAAACGGTTATATCCGCGCGTTCGCCGTTGACCTCCGCCGTCGCGTAGTCGGGATCGACGAAGCTGTAACGTCCGTCGTTAATGACGAGCGAAATATAAACGGTATAGGTCTCGCCGGCTTCGAAGTAATTCTCATCGTAGATCTTCAGGTCGATCATTCCGGTCCCGACGAACCATTTTACGCCGTTGAGCCAGCGGCGGCCGTCGGTGAAATCCTCGATCCCGTAACCCCTGCCGAGCGCACGGAAGCCGTCGTAACCGATCCTTTCGCCCGCCCTCGGCACCGGCATAGTGACGGCGAGGTGCGAGATCTCTCCGTGTCCGCGCCAGATCGAAACGTAACGGCATTCGGATTCGTCCACTTCTCCGGGATAGTTAAGGCCGGCAACGCCGTAGGGTTCACAGTATTCGCCGATCTTTATGATTTCTATATCGAAAACGTCGTCGAGGAACCAGCTCCCCGCGGTTTTCATCGCCGCGGTCTGCCCTTCGGCTTCGCAGACGATCTTGCCGCAGCCGTAAACCGAAAGATAATCGCAGTCGAACGCCGCGTAACATTGCGAAACGGGGTTGGCGGAAGTAACGCCCGTCTTGTAGGACCTGCAGTAAACGAAAGCGTCGCCCTGGACCATTACCTCCGGATCGTCGTCGTGGTCGGATCCCATCGATATGCCGTGCAGACCGCAAAGCGTGACGTCCACGATTTCGTCGAAGATCACAACCGAGCTGAATCCGGACAAAGCAGT
>JAGAAM010000206.1 GCA_017615235.1 Clostridia bacterium | reverse complement strand
GGCATCTTCAACGCCGAAAACGGCGATACGTTACGCCGTCTCGCCGAATGCGAGGTGTTCCCGGAATCCGACGGGACCGTCACCGTCACGCGCAGGATTAGCCGCGACGGCCGTTCCGGCGCCAAAATAAACGGAAGAGCCGTGCCGCTCACAAGGCTTCGCACGGCTGTTTCTGCGTTGCTTTCGATCCACGGACAGCAGGACACCCAGGCTTTCGCACTTCCCGAACGCCAGCTGGAGATGCTGGATTCTTTTGCGAAGAACGATAAAGAAAAGGATTCGTATCTCGAAATTTATCGCGTTTTCCGCGAAACAGAATCACGCATCGAGGCGCTTTCAAAGGACTCGCGCGAGAAAGAACAGCTTCTGGATATGCTTCGCTACCGCGTGAACGAGCTTTCGCTCGCCGACGTTTATCCCGGCGAGAGGGAGGAACTTGAAAGCGAGCGCACAATTCTTGCCAACAGCGAGAAGATCATCCGCCGCTGCGGTGCGGCTTACGGTTCGATCTACGAGCGCGAGGGTTCCGCCGCCGAGGCGGTGCAGTCCGCTTTTTCGGAGATATCCGCACTGTCCGGCATCATCCCGGAAGCCGACGGGCTTGCGTCGCGTCTTGAAAGCGCGAAGTACGAGCTTATCGACATCGCCGACGTACTGAAGCAGTATATCGACAACGACGGTACCGATACCGCAGCGAGGCTCGACGAGGTCGAGACCCGCATAGAATTCATCAAAAAGTTAGAGAACAAATACCGCGCCGATCACCGGGATTTCCCGGCGCTGCTGGAGCAGTGGAACGCGGAGATAAACTCCATCGAGAATTCCGACGAGGAACTGGCAAGGCTTGCCAAGAAACTCGATTCGGTAAAAAAGGACCTTGATAAAGCGGCGGACGTCCTTTCGGCGACCCGCGCCGCCGCGGCGCAAAAGCTTTGCGCCCGTGTGACGGAGGAGCTTGCGGCGGTGGATATGCCGGCCGTGACCTTCAAAGTTGAAATGCGTAAAAAAGAATGGTCGCCGGACGGCGCCGACGAGGCGGAATTCCTTATAAGCGCCAACAAGGGCGAACTCCCGAAGCCGATGGCGAAGATCGCTTCCGGCGGCGAGCTTTCCAGGATAATGCTTTGCCTGAAATGCGTTTTTGCCGATACCGAATCCATCGGCACGCTGATATTCGACGAGATAGATTCCGGCGTTTCCGGCAGTACGAGCGAAAAGATCGGCAAACGGCTTTACAGAGCCGCTCACGACGGCAAAACTCAGGTCATATGCGTCACTCACTCCGCGATACTCGCTTCAAAAGCGGACAACCATTACAAAATATCCAAGTCCGAAAAGGACGGCAGGACCGAGACCGGCGTCGAACTTCTCGACCGCGAAGGCAGGCTCAAAGAGCTTTCACGCATCATCGGCGGCATAAACATCACCGAAGCCGTCACCGCCGCCGCAGCGGAGCTTCTTGAAAAGGATAAATGAAAATGACCGCAAAAACGCGCGGAAATATAATCTTCGTATCGCTTATCGCCGCTTCGGTACTTGCTACCGCGTTCATATTTTATAATTCCGCACAGCCCGCCGCCGTGTCTTCCGAAACGAGCGGAGGTTTTACCGAGTTTGCCAGTCAACTGCTTGAAAATATCGGCTTTAAGCCCGACAGAAACGTTATATCTTTCATAGTCCGCAAGACCGCGCATTTCGCGGAGTATTTCATCCTTTCGGCGCTCGTTTTCTTTTCGGTCGCACTACGCGTTTCCGGCAAAAAGATCCCCTTCGCTTCTTCGGTCGGATATTGCGCAGCCGTCGCTGCGGTCGACGAGTTCGTCGTCCAGCGTATGACGGAGGGCAGAAGCCCGGAGTTTTTCGACGTGGGTATCGATACCTGCGGCGCGCTGCTCTCGGCAGGTATAATGTTGCTTGTCATTCATATCAAGAATAAAAGAAAAAACAAATAAATATTTTTCCGTTTTTTAAATACCGCGTGAGGAAAACACCGGTCTCAACGTATAATATACGTAAGACCTGTCAATTCCCGTGCAAAGTAAAGAAAGGAGACTAATCATGTTCAAAAAGTTCGTATCTATCGCGCTCGTGATCGTTTTCGCGCTCACCGCGGTCCTGCTTTCCGCCTGCGGAGATGACGACCCTTCCAATGCCGAAAACGAATCAGCCGCGGAAAACGAATCCTCGGAAGTGATCGAGCTTTCCGCCAAGGAGGTTTTCACCTCCCGTATGAAGGAGGCTTACGCTTCCGACTCCAACCCGATCAAAGAGCTTTCCGGTGAAGACGCCGGAGAAATAGCTTTGAAGATCGCTTCCTCGTTCGACCTCAATGCTTTGGGCATCAACGGTACGGACGTGCTGGGCGGCAATAAACTCAGCAATAAACTCGATTTCGCGTTCTCTTCCGAAAAAGGCTTTACCGCCGATGAAGAACTCGGCGTAAACGGCGGCGCGGAGACCGTGAAACTTTCTCTCGACTACGTTGACGAGGTGCTCTATCTCGTTATCGACGGCATCACCGGGGTCCCGGTAAGCATCACCGCAGACGATCTCAAAGGTCTCTTCTCCGACTTTTCCGGCGGGGAAAACGGCGATTTCGGCTTGCTGAGCTATCAGGTGCTTAACGAAGAAGATGGCGACGAATTCGACGGTTATTACGATTACGAAGGCGACGGAGCAACCTTTGGGCTCGACAGTCCCGAATCCGGCGGCAACAGTATGTTCGGTATTTACGCCGGCGCCGACGAGATCAAAGCGGCGATGAAATTTTACAACAAGCTGGGAAGTGTCATCGCCGAAGAATTCAAGACCGCGTTTGAGGGACTGGATGAATCGCTGTTCGTCAAAGGCGAACAGGAGATCACCTCCGGCTCTCTTACTGCTAACACCAAAGTCGTCACGCTCACGCTCGACGCCGAGACCGTTCGCAAGGTACTTAAAGACGTTCTGCTCAAAGCCGTTGACAGCGAGGAATTTGCCGCCGTAATCGGCGACGGTTTCGACGCTTCCGAAGCAAAGACCGAAATCGACGAAGAGCTTGCAAAGCTCGATTTAGCTATCACCGTAACGCTTTGCGATTCCGACGAAGTCAAGGGCTTCACCGCCTGCGTGCAGCTCACATACGAAGAAGAAAGCGCCGTTTATGAAGCTTCGGCTCTGAGCGTGAACGGCGAATGCGCCTGCGTTTTCAACCTTTCCAACAAGCACGCGGAATTGATCGACGCCTCCTTCGAAAAGCTTGAAAGATCCATTAAGTTCAACTTTGCGATCACAGCCGACGGGCAAAAGCTTACGCTGAACGGCGACCTTGCTTCCGAAGACGGCAAAGTCTTCTCCGGCGAAATAAAAGCGGAACTTCCCGAATCGCTGTCCGGCAACGGTAAGCTCAACCTTAAATCTATCGCCCTCAATATCGACCTCACTCTCGAAGAGAACAAATTCGGCGTAAAACTCAATTCCGTCACCGTCGATACCGGTATGCAGATTACCGTCCCGACGGATATTTCGGTGTACGTCATAAAGAACGGCGACGTTTTCGAGATCGAGGCGCACGCAGCGATCGAGATCGAGAATACGATCAAATTCGACGCCGACGCTAAACTTGCGATCTCGAAGCTCGACAGCTTTGACTGTACGGCTCCCGCCGAATCGCAGAGCATCTCCGAATTCGTCGAATCCTTCCAGTCCGGCGGAGCGGGTGTTTTGATGCAGTACCTCTCCGAAAGACCGATCCTTTACGGACTGATCGCACAGCTCTCCGGTTATAACGACGTCGATCCCGACTATGACGACGATTGGGAAACCACCGAGGAGACGTATTATTACGGCAACGAAGCGAACATCACCTTTCGTTCCGACGGCACCGGCGTGATCAACTTCAACGGCGAATGCACGATCAAGGACGGCAAAATGGTCGTTACTCCCTCGTTTAACGATCCTATGACCTTCGACGCGTCCGGACCCGTCGCCGGAGAGGACGGCTGGGTCAATTACACCGTAAACGGCAAGACTTTCGAATCCTTCGAAGGCACCGATTTTATGGATGATCGCTACGTGATCTATTCCTGGTATACTTTAGACGAATACAATCAGATGTTCTCGGCGTATTATTATCCCGATTCGCCCGAACGGAGTTATATCGCGATAGCGTTCAGCTATACGGTTTCCGAGGACGGCGTTTATAACGTTAATCTTATGGGCGGCGATTTTGAATTCGTATTCAGCGAGTACGAAGACGGCAGCTATTCCGCGGTTTACAGCTATAAATACGATCCCGAAGGGAATATATACAGCATCATTATTGAGTATTGAAACAATACGGGTTGATCCTTACAAAACAGTCTTTCAGCGCCGCTCTGTACGGCGCTGATTTTCAAGGATTTTAAAGAAGGT
>JAGAAM010000205.1 GCA_017615235.1 Clostridia bacterium | reverse complement strand
TGTTCTTTTTGCTTATCCAAGCCGCAGGCTTGGTATATCATCACGCGACAGCGTGTATTTTTCCTGCGTCTTGATGATATACACGCCATACGGCGCGATCATCCGTACACACCGCGCCGATTATTATTTATGACCCTATATCATTGACATATCGCGATCCCGTTGCTATAATATCAATCGACGTGAAAAAACGGCGCAAACTTCACTTATACTTTTCACCCGCAAAGGACCGCAGTATGAAAAAAGTGAGAATCACCGTAATGCGCGCCGCGCGTTACGACGACCTTATCGAAAAATACGAAAACCCGATCGGACACGCCTGCGATATGAAAGTCGGGCAGGTGTTCGTCGCAAACGGATGGAGCAGGCCGGAAGGCTTCTGCGACAGCGCGTGGGATACCGTATCGCCTTTCGTGATGGCGCTCGCACACGGGGCGGAGGACTTTTACGGCGGCTGGATGAAAAACAAAAAGTCGGCGATGATCTCCTGCAACGACGGTTTCCGCCCGGTAAGCTTCCTGCTTGAAGCCACCGGCGAGGACGCGGACTGAACGCCGGAGTATCGCACGAATATTCACCAAAGAATACAGGAGGATGATCGGAAAAAGATGGACAACATCATAGTCATCGAACATCTTTTCAAATCATACGGCGAAGTGAAAGCCGTTCAGGACCTTTCGTTCAAGGTCAAAAAAGGCGAGCTTTTCGCATTTTTAGGCGTGAACGGAGCCGGAAAATCGACGACGATCTCGATGATCTGCGGCCAGCTTAAAAAGGACGGCGGCACGATAACCGTCTGCGGGAAAGACGTCGAGACCGGATTCGATTACATAAGCCGCAGGATCGGCGTGGTGTTCCAGAACTCCGCGCTCGACGCCCAGCTTTCGGCGAAAGACAACCTTAAAAGCCGCGCCGCGCTTTACGGCATAACCGGCGCGGAATTTGAAAAACGCCTTGCCGAACTTGCGAGAACGCTTGAATTCGGGGACTTCATCAACCGCCCGCTCATAAAGCTTTCCGGAGGTCAGAAGCGCCGTATCGACATCGCGCGGGCGCTGATCCACGACCCGGAGATACTTATACTCGACGAGCCGACGACCGGGCTCGATCCGCAGACGCGCAAGCTTTTGTGGAACGTCGTCGAAACGTTAAGGCGTGAAAAGCAGATGACGGTCTTCCTCACCACGCATTATATGGAGGAAGCCGCCGACGCCGATTACGTCATAATCATAGACGGCGGCAGGATCGCCGCGGAAGGGTCGCCGCTCGAGCTGAAAAACCGCTACGCCTGCGACTATATCACCCTTTACGGAGCCGACGAAGCCGAAGTCAAGGCGCTCGGGCTCGACTGCGAGCCGATAAGGGACGCCGTAAGGATAACCGTTCCGAACACCGGAAAGGTGACCGAGCTTATCATCGCGCACCCCGGGCTTTTCCGGGATTACGAGGTGACGAAAGGCAAAATGGACGACGTCTTCCTCACCGTGACCGGCAAAAACCTTCCGGGAGGTGAAGCAAAATGAAAACGCTTATACGGATAATAAACAGGAACGTAAAACTGTTTTTCAAGGACAAAGGGATGTTCTTCTCGGCGCTTATCACGCCGATGATCCTGCTTGTTCTTTACGCCACCTTCCTTGCCAAAGTCTACCGCGAAAGCTTCGTCGTCGCTCTTCCGGAGGGATTTTCGATCCCGGATCAGCTTATCGACGGAACGGTCGTCAGCCAGCTGATCTCGGCGCTCCTGGCGGTATCCTGCATAACCGTATCGTTCTGCTCGAACCTTCTGATGATCCAGGACAAGGCTAACGGCGTGTTCCGCGATTTCACGGTCTCGCCGGTGAGACGCGCCTATCTCGGCACCGGGTATTACGTCGCATCGTCGTTCGCGACGCTGATAATCGCCTTTTCGGCGCTTTCGGTATGCCTTATCTATCTTTCGACGCAGGGCTGGTATCTGACGGTCAGCGACGTGATCCACGTCATACTCGACGTGTTCCTGCTCACTCTGTTCGGCACAGCGCTTTCGAGCTGTGTGAACTTCTTCCTTAAAACGAACGGTCAGGCGTCCGCAGTCGGAACGGTCATAAGCGCGGGCTACGGCTTCATCTGCGGCGCTTATATGCCGATCTCCACGTTCTCCGAAGGATTGCGTAACGTGATAATGTTCCTCCCCGGCACCTACGGCACCGCGCTTCTGAAGAACGATATGATGCGCGGAGTGTTCGCGGAAATGGAAAAAGCCGGCATCCCGCCGCAGGCGGTTGAGGGCATCCGCGACAGCGTGGACTGCAGGCTTTACTTCTTTGATAACCTCGTTCCCGAATGGGTGAACCTGGTCGTCATAGCCGCGGCGGTGCTCTTCTTCACCGGACTGTTCGTGGTCTTCCACGTTATCACCAAGCGTTCAAAGGCAAAATGATCTGACGGTATACAGAAAAAGGACAGGCGTCGCTGCCTGTCCTTGTTTTTTGCGGTAAAGCGATATCAGAAGTTGTCGTCCTCTTCCGCCCAGTCGTCGCTTTCGTTGCTGGTTATGATGACGTCGGGGCAGTCAAAGAGTATGACTTCAAGCTTCATATCCTCGTAATATTTCTTTTCTTCGTTTACGTTCTTCATTTTCCTGCCTCCGCTCAATTGTGGAAATATACGTTCGCGGCCTGATTATAAAGATACAAAGCCTTGCCGAGGTTCGCACGGGCGGTGTCGCCGTTGACGACGCAGGCGCGCGCGTAGGTCAGCGCGCTTGCCGTGACCGTATAGTCCGTTCCGCCGTATGACACCGAGAAGGTGTGGGCATCGTCAAGGTCCTTCGCTGCGATACCGGAGACGTCAAGGTAATAACTGCCGTCGTCCTGGCGCGAAGGATAGACCTGTCTGTCGTCGATCCTGAACGTATAATCGTTCGGGGAGACCGAAGAATCCGACTTGAAGGTTATGCGCAGCCTCGTTCCGGTAACGAGCTGGAGCGCGATAGTCCTGCCGGTGATGCCGGACGGGAGCGAACCTTCGAACACGCCTGCGTATTCATTAAGCTGCGAAGCGGTCACGGACGTTACCTCCGAAGGAAGTGAAAGCCCGTCGGAATTATATCCGAAATACAGCTGAGCCGCGGTGCCGTAATAATCCATCGTCCGCGCCAGCGCGATCATATCCGCGTCGGAACTCTGCACGGATATCTTTTCGACGTAAGTTTCAAGCGAGTAATCGACGCCGTTTGCGTAATCCGTGCCGGAATTGCCGATTATCGCGGCCCCGTCGCCGTTTCCGCAATACAGGCGAAGATTGATTTTATCACGGTATTCTTTTGCCGTGAGCCGGTAGATGAACACGCGGTTCCCGCCGGAAACCGTCGCATCGGAAACCAAAACGTCGGTATATCCGTTCGTTCCGGTGAAGCGGACGAAAGCGCCGCTGTCGTTAAGTATCGCTTCCGGAAGAGCAAGTTTGAACGCGATGGCGAGTTTTCCCTGAAGCACCGCCGTAGCGGTAAGCATCGTTGCACGGGTGGCGGCGGATACCGTGAAAGTATCCACGCTGCCGTTGCCGCGGTATTCCTCGTATTCGGTACTGCCGCCGTAAACGGATGAGCTCGGCACCCACGCGCCCGCGGTGCCCTCGTCGGCGTTGCCTTTTATCCTGAACGGGAATACGAAATAAAGATCGCCGTCGCCCGAAGCCACGGACGCCTGACTTGCCGTTCCGTATCTTACGCGGACGGTCCCGGGTGCGTTCGGATCGAAGTACGACATCGATTCCCAGCTGTCCGCGCTGCCGGGATGGACCGCGAAAGAATCGAGCAAAAGCTCGCCGTCGCCGCCGATATCTCCGTCGGCGTCATAAATAAACTCCAACTTTTCGGGATCGTAGCGGACGTCGAATTCTACGAACATTATATCGTAAGCGTTGACGTTTTCAACGTTCACGGTCAGACCGGCGTATCCGGCGGTACGGTAAACGTCATTATCGAAGGAAAGCAAAACGTCAAATTTTGCTCCCGCGTTGTCTGCGCCTGCCGCGGAAGCGTAATCCACGGTTCCGGGACCGGCCTCCGGATCGGAAACGTCAAATACCAGATAACAGCCGTTGCCGGGGAAAGAATCCATATCGGAGCTGCCTCCGCGCACGCTGCCGTTGGGGACCCAAAGCCCGACGCTGTCGGGAGCGTCGTTTGCGACCCTGAAAGTAAGGGTCACGCTGAGATCGCCGTCGTTCACCGCGGCGTTCGCGGGAACGGTCGAGGCAAAGCGTATCGCGATCCTGCCGGGATAATCCGCGTCGTAATACGACAGCGATTCCCAGGCGTTTGATCCGCCGGGGAATACCGCGTTCCCGGAGATCACGAGCTCGCCGTCGCCGCCGACGTCGTCGACCTCGTTATAAACGAGCGAGAGTATATCCGGGTCGTATCTTACCGTAAAATCGGTCCAGGCGAGGTCTGCGGAGGTGATATTCACGAACGAGAAAGTCACCGCCAGAGTTTCGCCGCGCACTCCGCCTGCCGAAGGGATCGACGCAGTGATATCGAATTCGCTGTCGGGATACGCGACGCCTGCCGCTTCGGCAAACTCGGCGACTGTCGCGGGGTAATAATTCACAAATCCGAGGTCGGAAAGCGAAAGGACCGTTTCGTTATCCTCGTCCCAGTCGTTGTAGGGCATATATCCGGTTTGACTTGAGGGACCGCTTCTGCCCTTGTTATAAAGGCAGGTCGGACCGCATTCCGAAACGCAGATGAAATACGAAATGCCGGAAGAAGCGCAGACGGAAACCAGAGGGACGCAGAACTCGAACCGGACGGACCCCGTCCCGGAACGGTATGCGGCTTTAATGCCGGTGTTGGAAAGGAGCGTAGTGCCGGTATTCGAAACAAGGCTGTTGCATTTTCTTACGTCGGCTTGTATCCCGTTATCGAGCGTATAAAGATCGATGAAGTGAGTATAGACGTTCGCCGAAGGATCCTGGTGCAGCCAGATGCGGACTTTGGTTCCGGAGTTGCCGCCGTCGATAAGGTCGTGACCGACGATCACGGCGCCGTAAAGATAACTGCCGTCGGAACGGAACTGGTATTTATAATTCAAAGTGTCGTCTGTCGACGCCGCACTCTGCCAGAATCCGGTCGCGGAAGTGACCTCCTCCCATCCGTTGAGCGCCCAGCCTTCGTCGGTCACGTCGCCGTCAACGACGACCTTGCCGGCGTTTGCTTTTGAAACCCCGGGCACGTAACGGGGTGCGGTGGAATCGGTGTAAACCTCAAGTTCATCGATAAAGTTGTGGTTTGCGGTAACGGTGAACTGGAACCTGACGTATCTTGCGGAATAGCCGGCGCCGAAGCCGAGCGTGACCCAGTACGCCTCCGAAACCGCCTGAAAACCGGAAGCGGACGCGAGTTTGGACGTGTATTCGAAGCCGTCTTCCGAAACCGATACGCTTATTTCTGTCGGCTCGCCGATTCCGGCGACGCCGGGAGTGGTCATATGGACGCGCGCCGTCGCTAACTGTTCCGTCACTTTGCCGAGGTCGATGATAACGGTGCAGACCTTTTTATTGCCGACCGGCAAAGCGTTCGCGCCGTTGCCGGTGTTCTGCGGAGAGATGGAGAACCACTGATCGGCCCCGTAAGAAACCGTGCTTCTCACCGCTCCGTCCGTCAAAGCCGCGTTATAGGAATGGCTGCCGTCGATATGGCCGGTGCCGCAGCCGGAAACGGTATATGATTTCCCGCGCGATACGAGCTTCATCTCCGCGTTTACTGCGAAAGCCGAAGTCAACGGGATCATCACGATCAGCGCCAGAAGGATTGCGATAAACCTCTTCATAAAACTATACTCCAAAACAAAAATGCGATAAGCGCAATGCGGTTTTCAAAATATTCATACATAGTTATAATAGCACAATACAAAGTATTTGTAAATAGTTTTAGAGCGTTAATTCTCTGTTTTCCCCGGTTTTCCGACGTTTTTTTGCGAAAGACCCGGAGGGGCTTGATCCTCCGGGTCCCTTTTTTATTCCATGCGGCTCAACGCGCGTTCCGCAGCGGCGAGCGATCTCTGCCCGAAACGCCCGTCGGCGGAAAGGCCTTCGGATGCCTGAAAATCCATAAGAGCTTTTTCGGTCTTTGCGCCGAACGATCCGTCAAGCACCAGCCCGTAACCGCCGTACCGGTTGAGAAAAGCCTGCAAAAGCGCGACTTTTTCGCCTTTATCGCCCTTTTTAAGGCTCGTTCCTTTCGGTATCTCCGGCAGTTTTCCGCAGTATACGTTCAGGCTCAAACCGAAAAATCCGCTTATCTCTTTTGCGGCGATCTCCGCAAGCTTTTCAAGGTTTTTCCTTTCGGAAAGCCACGCCGCCGCGCGGCTGTTCGTGTGATAGGAATGCTCGATTATCACGGCGGGAACGCCGACGGAAGCGGCTCCGCGAAGCACTCCGTAATAATCGCCGCGCTTCCCTTCCCGCGTTTTGATCCGCGCTTCCTGCGAACAGTCCATCGCCGCGTTCAAGGCGGGGGCGACGTGTTCCGCGAAGGCTTTGCCTTCAAGCGCGTACCGGCTTTCGCCGATCTGGTGAAAGACCGTTACGTGATCGGATCTTTTGTTGTCCGAAGCGTCGGAATGGATCGAGACGAACAGATCGCAGCCCTCCGCCATACGTCCGCGTTTGTAAACCTCCGGGTCGTCGTCCTTGCCTGCCCTCGTAGTAAGGACGGCAACGCCGTTATACTTTTCCAAAGCGTCTTTCAGTAAAATGTGAAAGTCCCAGGTGAAGTTGCTCTCGTAATAGCTTTTGAGCACCGGCGAGCGGTTGTATCCGCTTCCGTGATGCCCGGGATCGAGCATTACGGTGATACCCGCCAAATCTTAATCCTCCGGCTTTTCCGGGAATACCGTACCAAGCGGGAATCCCGGCTGGTCGGTGATATCGCGCAGAGCGCGGCGGTATTGCGCCCATTCGCCGGTCAGAGCGCCGCCGAGCGTTCTGAAAAAGCCGAGCCAGGCGGAAAAGGTCGTCCCGGAAGGAACGGTTAGTCCAAGCCGGTCTATGCCCATATAAGGGTCGCTCTCTTTCAAAAGCAGATCGCGAAGCTTGCGGGCGAAAAAAGCTGCGTCCTCGGCGTTTTCATTTGCTTTCGCGCGTTCAAAGGCGGCTTTTACGTTTTCAAGAAGCTCCGCTCTCTGGAACTCCGTCATCGCTTCGGCTCTCGCCAGTCTTTTGTAAAGGTCTTCGTTCATCGTTATCCTCCTTATCCTATCAGGCACGCCGGGACGACTCCGACCTGATCGACGCCGTTCCAGGTACTCATATCGCCGGACGCGGCTACCGACCTCAACCCGGACGTTGACGAAGCGTGCGGCGTTCTCGTAACGCTGATCCTCGCGGTCCCGGCGACGTCACGGGTGACCCTTCCGGTCTGTCCGGCTCCGTCGTAATAATCGAGAAGCGTTCCGTCGTGCGCTATGATAGTCTCGTAATTCCCGAAATACTCCGGGCGTGACAGCACGAAGTATTTGTCCGTTAAGGTATATCCGCCGGATAAAGTGTAAACAGTCCCGTCGAGGCTTGCCGACTCGAAATACGCGTTCGCCGAACACGGAACGGCCGCGGGACATACGAAAAGATCGAACTCCGCCGGGAGTCCGCGCCTGAATCCGGAAAGCGACCCGTCCCAGGACGGCGGACGGTCAAAACCCGTCTTCGGCTCCCAGTAAGATCCTGCGCCGGCGCTGTTGAGCCATTGTCTTAACGCACCCTGAGCGTAATTTGCGGAACCGCAAAATACTCTTTTGCCGCAGTTGAGCTTGACTCCGGACTGGCTTTCTACCGTGCTGATCTCGTTTACGTATCCGAGATAAGTCCCGGAACTGCCCGAAAGAACGGATATCCCGCTTTGCGAAGGAGTAACGGCTCCCGGAGACGGATAGACCGATAAAGTGTTCGAAGTCAGCGCGACGCCGTCGCCCTGATCCAGCGCGATCTGTCCGCCTGCGGGGACGGCCGAAGCGAGCGTGAAGCGGTAAGTACCGGCGGTCACGGAACGGATGCTGTATCCGATATCGAAATAATAATCGCCCGCCGCAAGTCCGTTCGGGCAGTAAAAGATCGCCTGTCTCGCGGAGAAGTCTACAGGCTGATAATCACCGTTCGCCTTGCTGTAAACGTTTTTCAGTTTAAGCACCATCGCGTAATCCAGCGAAGTATCGGCGGGAAGCAGTTTTTGCGAATCGCCGGAACCGTTTCGGACGTTATGCCGGACCACGACCCACACAAGCGTATTGCCGGTGACGGAATCGGTGGTGTAAAACTCCGTGCCTACCGGGAACAGCGCGCTTCCGAGCCCGGTCCTCACCGCCGACGCGATCCTGCTCCAGTCGTCGACGACGTTCAGGACGTCGATGTGGACGGTGGTCTGGACCCCTTCGCGGTCGGTGACGGTGACGGAGGCTCCGGTGCCGGTCTGCACCGCGGAGATATTCACGTTCGCCGCGCCTGCGGCGGCGGTATTCGCCAAAGAAGCGGCGGCGTATGCAGAATCGCCCGCGCCTGACGCGGCGTATGCGGCGGAATTTGCCGAATCCGCAGCCGAGA
>JAGAAM010000204.1 GCA_017615235.1 Clostridia bacterium | reverse complement strand
GTAAACTTAATCGATGCGAGACCGATCTGTTTCGCAAACAGACGTGCAAGAGGCTTTTATTAATGGAAAACGTCCTGAATACCGTATTTTACGCCAAGCCGTTCCAAAGCGGAGCCGACCGGACGTTTGAGCAAAACGAGGAAAACCACGTTCGACGCGGCATAGATTATTGTAAACGGAAGGCTCGCAGAGACCGACACCAGGAAATAGTTGAGGTCGAACGATCCGCCGTACCACATAGACGACCACACGTCCAGCACGAGCGAGAAAAACACGCCCGCCAAAGCGCCGTATATCGCAAGCAGGATCACCGATTTTTGAAGCCGTTTTGAAAGCAGTCCGGCGAAGAATCCGATCAGCCCCCAGGCAAGCATCTGGAAGGGAGTCCAGGCGCCTTGACCGAAATAAAAGTTGGATATGAGCGCGGCGAAAGCGCCGGTCGCGAAACCTGACGAAGGTCCCAGATACATCCCTGCGAAGATCGAAAGCGCCGCGACGGGCTTGACGAACTGAACGGCGGCGAACAAAAGCCTTCCCAGCACCGAAAGGGCGGTCATCACCGCGACGAGCATAAGGCGCCGTGCGTCGTTGCGGCTGTGCTCGAAAACGATGAAAAACGGCACGCAGGTCATCACCGCGACAGCGCTTATCACGAAGGCGTACGCCTCCGCGCCGAGCAGAGTCAGCCCCGCGATTATCACCGCCGGGATAAGGACGATCGTTATCAGAACGGTCAGGACAAGCTTTTTCCTGTTGCTCATTTCCCTGCCGTCCCTTCTGTTTTCAATGCTTTTACAAGCTCATCAGAGGTGTAGATCCCGTCGAGCGTTCCCTTGCTTATCCTTGCGGCGGAAGTAGTATAGAAGGAATTGCCGCAGAAAAACCCGTCAGGCGTTTCTTTTTCCGAACAGTCGCCGCCGAACATCATCATTACGCCGGTGGCGGTGACGGAGGCGAATTCCGCGTCGTGAGTGACTGTAACCACGGCTGCGCCGTCCTTTGTCAGGCGTTTTATCCTTTCGGAAAGCGCGCTTACCGCGTAGGGGTCGAGACCCTTCGTAGGCTCGTCAAAAAGCACCAGAGACGGCTTTTTGGCTGTCATTTTGGCAATCGCACACAGCTGCTGTTCGCCTCCGGACAGGTCGTAAGGATGTGTGTCGGCATAGGGCTTTAGCTCGTCGGGTATATCTTCCCTGCAGACGCCGACAGAGGCAAGCTCGTCGGCGACGGTAGAACAGGTGAACACCGCGTTGACGTCCTGCGGCAGATAGGCGACTGTGCCTCCGTACAGTTCGTTTTTGGAATAGGAAGAGATCTTTTTGCCGTTGATGCGGACCTGTCCGTCATAGGGCTTTAAAAGCCCGGCACAGCATTTTAGGAACGTGGTCTTGCCGGCGGCGTTGCCGCCCATTACGGCGATAACCTCGCCTTTGCGCACGGTGATACCCGCGCCGTTGATGACGTCCTTTGCGTTCTTTTCATAGCGGAAGAATACGTCCTTCGCTTCGAGCACGACATCGCCGCAAGAAGGCGTTCCGGCGGGCGTTCCCCGCTTTTCAAAATGCTTTTCGGACAACAGTTCCCTTGCGGAACGGACGTCGAGCGGGATCTCGCCTTTTATACCGGAAAGCGCGAAAATGCGCGGCACAGGAGGCAGGAATCCGCTTGACCGTTCGCCCTGCGCCAGGTGTTTCGCCGCCTCTTGCGGAGGGGCGTCGACTGCTATCCTGCCGCGGTCCATAAACAGTACGCGGTCGCAGAACGGAAACGCCGATTCGAGCCGGTGTTCCGCCATAATGACGGTTATGCCGGTCTCACGGTTGAGCCGCGTAACGGCGGAAATAAAATCGGAAGCGGAGATCGGATCGAGGCGCGACGTCGGTTCGTCGAGCAGCAAAAGTCCGGGGCGCATCGCGATGACGGAAGCGAGGTTAAGTATCTGTTTTTGCCCTCCGGACAGTACCGAGACCGGGTTTTCCACCCAGGAGTCCATCCCGAAATAGCCGGAAACTTCGGCTGTACGGCGGTGGATCTCCGTAGTCGGCACGCCGAGGCTGCAAAGGCCGAACGCCAGCTCGTCTATCGCCTTTTCGCTTACTATCTGGCTTTCCGGGCGCTGCATCACCATACCGACGGAGGTCGCTTCCTCCGCGAGTGAAAGAGAGGAGACCTGTTTGCCGTATACTTCAATTTCGCCTTTGAGTTCGCCGTGAGGCGCGAGGCTTGATTTTATAAGCCGTAAAAGCGTGGTCTTGCCGCAGCCGGTATGCCCGCAGAGCAGCACGAATTCGCCCTCTTTGACCGAGAGCGATACTTGATCGAGCGCGTAACGTTCCGATTTGGGATAGCGGAACGACAGGTCTTTTATTCTGAGCGCGTCCATAAAAACTCCTCCCTTATTTCGACTGCGACGGGAATGAACGAAAGCAGAGCGACCGAGGCGTAAAGCCAGGCGTTGAGCGGGCTATCGCCAAGGCTTAATGCCGGGAAATAGACGAAATCGCCGGCTCCGAGCGCGATAAGCACGAACGTCGAGACCGCAAGGGCGGTCCCGGCGACGATGACGAAAACGTCGGTCTTCCTAAAACCTATCACACGGCGGCGGCTCCTTTTCGCAGCGCCGTAACCCCTCGCGCGCATCGAATCGGCGGATTCAATCGCAGTCTCGCAGGACCAGGTGACCATCGTGGCGACGTTATCCCCCGCAAGGCGCACCCTTCCGGGGATGCCGGAAAGATCGCGCGCGCCGGAGGCGATGTGTGCGTCGGAAGTCTCGCGGATACGCGATGCGAAAAGCGGGATATAGCGAAGCACCGCGGAGATCACCAGCGCGGCGGAAGGCGCGAACCTTCCGAATACGTAGATCACGTCGTCGGATGTGAAAACCTCCTTGAAGACCGAGAACCACAAAAGCGCCGCGAGAATAACGGCGGCGAAGCGGACACCGTAGAAAAACGATTCCAGAGTAAGCGCCGAATCGTTGATATACAGGAAAGGCGTGTCGCCGCGGTGATTGATGAAGGTGTTCAAAAGCCCCGCGACCGCTGCTGCGAAGGCGCAGAGCGGCAGATATTTGATTTTTGAGATCCCCTTGTACCGCAGGAACAGTATCGCGGCAAAAAACAGCGAGATCGCCGTTACCACCGCGTCTCGCACGAACATCGCGGCTACCGCCTGAGGGATCAGGCAGGCGATGATCGCTGCGGGATGGAGCCTTTTGAGACCTGAAAGCATTTATATTTCTCCGTTAAGAAACGTATCGCCAGACTATCACGTCGCCTTCGGAGACGAGATAGTCGACGGCGGTGACCATCGGATAGTCGCCGTTGACTTCGTACATCCAGCCGGAGGAAGCCGAGATATCGAACTCGTAGACCCCTCCTATGCCGCGTACGTAGCTGCCGCGCATATCTATCGCAAGGCCTTTATCGTAAGCAAATCTGCGAAGCACGTCAAGTATGGTATCGCCCTTCACGACTCCGACGGAAAAGGTGCCGGCGTGTTCGCCCTGCGCTTCGCCGTAATCGAGTGTGAACTGAACGTTGTAATCGAAATCCTGTGATACCGCTGCCGAGGCGGTATATTCGTCCGGCGTGCGGACGTCGAAAGCTAACGAGATGCAAACCGCGGCGACCGTTACGAGAACAACGGATATCATCGCGGTCTTTGTCGCTTTTTTGAAGGCGAACAGCAACGCGACGGCTATACCGCCGGCTGAGGCTATGATCGCCGCGACGACGATCTTCCTCGTCGCTCCTCCGCCGTTGTTTTCTTCTGCCGGCGGATCGGATCCTTCCGGCGCTGAAACGACTTCCGGATCGCTTATTGAAGATTCTTCCGGTTCTTCCGGATCGTCGGACGGTTCATCGTAAACGTCGCTCGAATAATCTTCTTCGGAGGATAATCCGGTAACCTCCGATACTTCGGAAACTTCTTCCGAGCTGTCGCCGGAAGGCTCGCTTGAATCCTCCGGCGGTTCGTCATAGGGTTCTTCCGAAGGCTCTTCGAAGGATTCTTCGGAAACGGTTTGAGAAACCTCGGGCGCGTTTGAAGGTTCTTCGGAACTTTCATCCGGCTCCTGCGGGTCCTCACCCGGGAAAGCGAAATCGTAAACGTAACCGCGTTTTTTTATCGCGGTGAGCGCGAGAAGCGCCTGATAGGAAGCGTTCGCGTTGGTCTTTCCGCCCGCTGAATGGGCGAATCCGCCGTCGCTTTGGCGGTATATCAGCAAGCCGTCGACGAGAGAATTGCCGTTCTTGATGAAGCGGCTGTCGGTGAGCGGATCGACGCCGCAGGCGCAGAGCGCGATGATGACCTGACACCCTGATTCTGGGTTGCGTACGCCCCAGCTTTTATAATCGCCGGTGTCGAGCTGCGCTTCCGAGAGGAGTCCGATCCCTTCTTCGATCGCGGAGCGCACTTCCGCGTCGTCCGTGTGTTTCGAAAGCGCGGTCATCGCCATCGCAGTCACGTCGTAATCGAACCTGTCGCCGTAAAGCGCCCAGCCGCCGGAAGGCAGTTTCGCGTCGAGTATGCTCTTTATCGGTATTCCGGACTTTTGAGGCGCGACGTGATCGTAAAGGATAAGACCGAAGATATCGCTCATTATACCGAGCTGTCCGACCGTCTCGTCGGCGACGGCGAGAGCTTCTTCGTCCATGCCGGAAGCGATCATCGCCAGCGCGATACGCTGGTGC
>JAGAAM010000203.1 GCA_017615235.1 Clostridia bacterium | reverse complement strand
GGCAACTGGATGGTCGTTTACGAAGAGTATCTCGGATTTACCAACAGCGGCAGGAATACGCGTGAATTCAAGCTGTATATGACGGTAAAAGGTCTTCTTGCAATTAATCTTAAAGACGAAAACGGCAAACTGATCGACTCTTTCTATCATAACGATTCATCGGTACCGATATTTGATCTGACTGTTGAAGGAGGGCAAACGCGCGGAGTTTATATTGAATACGTTCTGCTTGCTGATTGCTACGGCAGTATCGAGCATTACGTTACAGCTGACGTGACTGCTGTCGCGCCGGATTTCGTACCCGGCGACGTAGACGGCAACGGAACGATCGAAGCCGCGGATTATCTTATGTGCAAACGCGCCTGCCTTAGATCTTACGAGCTTGACGAAGATGAATTCATTCGCGCAGATATCAACGCTAACCGGGAGATAGAGGCTATCGAATACCTTATGATAAAAAGGCACGTTTTGAAGACGTACACTATCCCCGGAGCCGAGGGAAAATAAAACCGCAGATCAACGAAAAAACCGCCGAAGTCGTAACTCCGGCGGCTTTGTTTATGTGATTACTCTTTTTCTATGGCGTCGATTGCCTCGTAGATCCTGTTGCCGTGGGCGGCAAGTTCCTTTTCCGCCCGTTCACGAGTACAGCCGGTTCGGTCGACGATCATCCTTATCGCCCGGTCGACGAGTTTGATGTTGGAAGGGATCATATATGCCATTTGGTTTCCGCGCGTCCTTCCGAACTTTATCATCGCTCCGGTAGAAAGCATATTTAGTATCATCTTTTGAGCGGTACCGGCTTTCATGCGCGTTGAACCGGAAATGACTTCAGGTCCGACCTCCGCGCAGATCGCGATATCGCAAAGCGGGATAAGGTCGCTGTTCGGATTGCAGGTAACGCATATCGTTTTCGATCCCGTTTCTTTTGCGTAAGCGATCGCGCCTTTGACGCAGTTCGCGCTTCCGCTCGCGCTGATCGCAACCAGTACGTCTTTAAAGCAGAAATCGCGTTCTTTCATCATTTTTGCCACGCTTTCGAAATCGTCCTCGTTTTCCTCTCGCGAGGCGTAAAGCGCTTCGACTCCGCCCGCCATAAGTCCGACTACGGTGTCTTCGTTTACTCCGAAGGTCGGCACGCATTCCGATGCGTCGAGAACTCCGAGTCTGCCGGAAGTTCCGGCTCCGCAATAGAATACACGTCCGCCGCTTTTAAGCGCGAAAGCGATCGCGTCGATCCCGTCGGCGATCTGCGGAAGCGTTTTTTCTACTGCGTACGCAACGGTCTTGTCCTCGTCGTTGATGATCTTCACGATCTCGACCGACGACATTTTATCGATGTTTTCGGTCGCGCTGTTGCGGCTTTCGGTGGCCAGTCTTGAATAGTCTGCCATATCGGAACTCCTTTCCCGGACGCTTTTTAATAATATAACACGGCGCACTTATTTTGTCAACAAACAGCATAAAAGTACATACGCCGTTATTGACAAACAAGATATTGTATGTTATATTATTTTTGTAAAAATTATAAGGTAAAGTAATGTTATGAAAAAAGAGCTTATCAGCATTATTGTCCCGTGTTATAACGAAGCGCTCGCATTACCGTATTTTTTCCCGGAAATGAAGAAGGTCGTCGATCAGATGACCGACTACGATTTCGAGATCATATGCGTCGACGACGGCTCGAAGGATGAAACACTCGATGTCCTCCGGGAAGCCGCTGCAACGGATAAATGCGTGCGCTATTTATCTTTTTCGAGGAATTTCGGCAAGGAATCGGCGATGCTCGCCGGTCTTCGTGCCGCCAAAGGCGATTACGCCGCTATAATGGACGCCGATCTCCAGGACCCGCCTTCTCTTCTGCCGGAGATGATGGCGCTTCTTAAAGAAAAGAATTGCGATTCCGTCGCAACAAAACGCGGAAACCGCAAAGGAGAACCTCCGATCCGCAGCCTTTTCGCTCATATCTTTTACGGAATAGTCAACCGTATATCGAAAGTCAAACTCGTTCCGGCGGCTAGGGATTACCGCCTTATGACAAGGCGGATGCTCGACTCCGTGCTTTCGTTAAGCGAATACAACCGCTTTTCCAAAGGCATTTTCGAATGGGTCGGTTATAAGACCGAGTGGATATGTTATGAAAATGTAAAACGCGTTGCCGGAAAGACGAAATGGTCGTTCTGGAAACTGTTCAAGTATTCTTTGGAATGCATCGTGGCGTTTTCGACCGCACCGCTTTCGATAAGTTCGTTTTCCGGATTCTTGATGTTCATACTGTCGATCATCGGCGCTCTCGTGATCATTATCAGAAAGATAGTTGACGCCAACAGCGCGATAGACGGTTGGGCTTCGCTCGCCTGCATAATCCTGTTCGTCGGCGGTATTCAGCTGCTCTGTATCGGTATTTTAGGCCAGTATCTTTCGAAGACTTATATGGAAACGAAACACCGTCCGGATTATATCATTGCCGAAACAGAAAACGATTTGGAGGAAAAGAAATGAAACTCGGAATAATAGCGCCCTCCCACGATGAAAACGGCGTGAAAAGGGTCGCGGATCTCGGCCTGAAGTGGATCGAGTTCGATATAAACGCCGACGACATATCCTATTTTAACGTTGACACGGTTAATTCCGCTCTTGATAAATACGGTGTCAGGACCGGCGCAATCGGACGTTGGGGAAGACCGCGCATCAACAAGGACGGAAGTATCAACGAAAAAGAGCAGAAAGACGAATTCGCTCTTATCGACGCTTGCCGTAAGCTTGACTGTCCTGTATATATCACCGGTATCAATTACGTCGAGGAGATCTCGCTTTACGACAACTATTCTTCTGCGATAAAGTATCTCGCCTCGCTTCAGGAATACGGCGGTGAAGACGTCCGCGTGATAACTTATAACTGCGGATGGAACAATTATATCGATAAACCCGCGGCTTGGGATATCGTTAACGCTCATCTGGGTATGGGTATCAAATTCGACCCGTCGCACACTATCAACGGCGGACGTGATTACATCGACGAAGCGTACAGATACGGCAAACTCGTGGGGCATATCCACCTCAAAGGGACCGTCAATATAGGCGGCGAACATCTCGACGATCCGCCGGCCGGACTCGATATGATCAACTGGGGAATGCTGCTTTCGATATTCCAGAAATACGGTTACGACGCCATGCTTTCCATCGAGCCGCACTCCTATACCTGGGCAGGCGAGCTCGGCGAGCGCGGATTGAAATATACGATAGATTACTTCCGCTCGATGCCTTTTGTGACTGAGTAACGGCTATGGCTTTATTCGGAAGATCGAAAAAAGAAAAACCGCCGAAGAACACCGACAGCCCCGAATTCAGGCTTTATATGTGCCGCAAACTCGACGGCAGATATATCAAGTACGCCTTTGAAAAGGGCGATGACGGCGTTGACAGAGTTATCGGAAAAGGCGGAGTAATAAGCTTTTACAACGGAGACCTTTCGGTGGTCTGCGGCGAAAAGACGGTTTTCTGCTGCACGGGATCCGAAGTAAAGGCGTGGGAGTTCATGTCTCTTGAAGGAGCGACAATCTCCGGCTTTGACAAAACGCAGAACAAAGAAAGAACAATATCAGCATACTACACCTATTTTATGGACTAAAAAAGGAGGATGCGCTCACAGCGCAAAAAAGCCATGGCAGAAAAATTAAGGATCGGTATCATCGGATGCGGCGGTATCGCGAGAGGGAAACATCTTCCCGCATTGAAGAAACTCAAGGATAAGGTCGATTTGGTCTATTTCTGCGACATTATCCGCGAACGCGCTGAAACTCAGGCAAAGAACTACGGTACGCCGGACGCTAAAGTCTGCACCGATTACAAAGAACTTCTCGCCGACAAATCCATCGACGTCGTTCACGTTCTGACCCCTAACCGTTCTCACAGCTTTATCACGGTCGACGCTCTTGAAGCTGGAAAGCACGTTATGTGCGAAAAGCCGATGGCGATCAACGCCGAAGAAGCCAAAAAGATGGTCGACGCCGCGAAGCGCACCGGCAAAAAGCTCACTATCGGGTATCAGAACCGTCACCGTCCAGATTCGCTTTACGTCAAGCAGGAAGCCGACAGCGGCTCCTTCGGCGACATATATTATGCAAAAGCGACCGCTATCAGAAGGCGCGCGGTTCCTACCTGGGGCGTTTTCATGAATGAATACGAGCAGGGCGGCGGTCCGCTTATCGATATCGGCACCCATGCGCTCGACCTTACTCTCTGGTGCATGAACAACTATAAACCGAAGTATTGCGTAGGCACTACCTATCACAAACTCGGCGAAAAATTCCCGACCGGCAACATATGG
>JAGAAM010000202.1 GCA_017615235.1 Clostridia bacterium | reverse complement strand
TTTTCGTTATTCAGCGTTTATCGCTTATTTCTTTTTCTTGGTGACAAGGAATACGACCACGCCGGCAACCACTATGACTGCGACGATGATGCAGATGATAAGGCCGACGTTGGAGCCGCCTTCGCCGCCCTCGTCCTTGGATTCTTCTTTGGATTCCTCGACGGGAGCCGCGGATTCTTCTTTGGATTCCTCAACGGGAGCAGTGGATTCTTCGACGGATTCCTCGACGGGAGCCGCGGATTCCTCGACGGATTCCTCAACGGATTCCTCGACGGACTCTTCAACGGATTCCTCGACGGATTCTTCAACGGATTCTTCAACGGATTCCTCGACCGATTCCTCGGTCTCGAAGCCGGGCATAAGAGCCTCGTCCTTCACGGTGTAGAGAGCCGCGTTGGAGTAGGTGAAGACTTTCTCGGTGAGGTCGATACCGAAGAGGTGGAGTTTGGTGCCGAGCGGGAGAGCGGCGGCGGCGTTGCGGCGTGCAGCGCCTGCGGTCTCGTCGCTGTCAGCGTGGAAAGCGGCCACAAGCATCTTGGAGGTGAGTTTGGTCTCGAACTGGTTTTTGCCGGAGCCGTCGCCCTGTACGCTTTCGGCGATGTAATAGGTGTTCTTTTCACCGTCGACCGGAACGAGAAGGATGTTGCGGGTCCACTTGGTGTTATATTCTTCGTTGTAGTACTTCTTCGCGTTGGTGATAAGGGTGGAAGCGTCGGTAACGATGCGTCCGTTAAGGGAGTCGATGCCGAGGACTACGTCCGCGTTTTTCGGAAGGGTGCCTTCTTCAAGGGGCTTGGGAGCTTCGGGACGGTCGTGTGCTTTGAGGCCGTCGGTGCTGCTGAACGCGCCCATGGTGAAGAAATAGATCTTGTCGCCGGGGTTTCCGGCGAGAGCCATTTCGAGCTGGGAGAACTGGATGGTTTCGTCGTCGCTGTAGCCTTTTTCATCACGGAGATATTTGCCGTGGTCCCAGATGTCGAAGCCGTCGCTTGCGGTCACGATAAAGGCGCCGTAATTAGCGGTGTTTTCCATGGAGGTGAGCCAGAGGTCCGCGAACGGATACTGGGGTTTGTCTTTACGGGTATAGTGCATGATGCACTTGTCGACTCTGGAGGTGTTCTCGCAGAAATAGTCTACTGCGACGTAAAGAGCTTTTGCAGCTACAGCGTCGCCGAAGTTGGTAACGCCGGCTTCGGTCATGTACTCGATAGTGACGTTAGCAACGTAATCGGTAAGGGTGAATACGGCGGTTCCGTCTTTTTCAAAAGCGACTTCACAGCCGGAAAGGGTGGTGTAACTGTTGTGAGCTTTTGCGGGGCGGAGATCGACGAGTGCGTCGTTAGCCGCAGAAGCGCTCATCGTGAACGGGATGACCATGGCAATGATCATGATCGCAACGATGGAAATGGAAACGAGTTTTTTCATTCTGTTTTTCCTTTCGTGAAAAAAATTTACAGATCTTGACTGTGCTTGTCAATTATTGTAATACATAAATCGTATTTTGTCAATAGGATAGTTTTTCATATATTAAAATATACCCCGCTTTTATGGCTTGATTTTCCTCCCCTTTCATTGTATAATGAACGCGTTGGAATTTTATTCTTCCGTCAAGGAGAATTGTTTTATGGATCTGCTGATAAAAAACGTCATTCCGGTCGGAAGCGGCGGGATATGCGATATCGCGGTAAGCGGCGGCGTTATAAAATCCGTAGGCAACGCGCCTGCCGGTTTTATGCCGGATAAGGTGATCGAAGGCGGGGACCGCCTTGCGATACCCGCGCTCGTAAATTCGCACACCCACGCTTATATGACGGTCCTGCGCTGCGTGGCGGACGACCTGCCCTTCGCCGACTGGCTTTTCAAAGGCGTCATGCCGCGCGAGGAAGCGCTTACGCCCGGCCAGGCGTACTGGAGTTCCCTGCTCGGCCTGACCGAGATGATAAGGCGCGGATGCGGCACTTTCTGCGATATGCACATGTTCAAAGGCGCCTCCGCGAAAGCGGCGCTGAAGCTCGGCATGCGCGGAGTGATCGGCCGCGGGCTTTCGGGCAGCGAAGGCGGCGAACGCCGGATAAACGAAGCGCTCGCCGAGATAGAGGAGTTCAAGGGCGAAAAGCTTTTGAACTTCAACCTCGCGCCTCACGCGATCTACACCTGCGACGAAGAGTATCTTTTAAAGATCTCCGACCTTGCGAAAAAGCGCGGCCTGCCTTTGCATATCCACCTTGCGGAAAGCGAAGGGGAATATAACGACTGCCTTAATAACCACGGCTGTACGCCGGTCGAATACCTTGCAAAGCTCGGGCTTTTCGAGAACAGGACGCTCGCGGCACATTGCGTTCAGCTTACCGAGACGGACATACTCCTGCTTGCCGGTAACGGCGTTTCCGTGGCGGCGAACCCGAAAAGCAACCTTAAATTAGGCAACGGCATCGCCCCGGTCGCAAGGCTTCTGAAAGCCGGAGTGAACGTCTGCATCGGCACCGATTCGGCGGCTTCGAACAACTCTTTGAATATGTTCTCGGAGCTCAACTACACGGCGATGCTCCACAAGGGCACGGAGCTCGACAGCACCGCGATCCCGGCAAAGACCGCTTTCGGGATGGCGACGGTCAACGGAGCAAAAGCGCTTTCGATAGAAAACCTCGGCAGGCTCGAACCCGGTTATAAAGCCGATATAACGCTTGTCGACACCGAAGCCCCGCAGATGCAGCCCTTACGCGACCACTACGCCGCTTTATGCTACTGCTGTGACGGCAGCGAGGTCGACAGCGTGATGATCGACGGCGTTCCGGTCTATCTGCACCGCGAATTCACGACCGTCGACGAAGAAGAGATAAGATATAACGTCGAAAAAATATATAAGGAGATCGGGTAAAATGTACGATATAAGGGATATTTCGCTTTGGGAAAGCGGAGAAACGAAAATTCGGTGGGTGGAGAGCAACATGGCGCTCCTGCGCGGCATAAAGGCGGAGTTCGAGAAGACGAAGCCCTTCGCCGGGAAACGCATCGCGCTTTCGGTGCATCTTGAGGCGAAGACGGCTTACCTTTGCCGCGTTCTCGCCGCAGGCGGAGCGGAAATGTATATCACCGGGAGCAACCCGCTTTCCACGCAGGACGACGTCGCGGCGGCTCTGGCTCACGGCGGTCTGAACGTTTTCGCCTATCACGGCTGTACCGACGAAGAATACAGAAAACACACCTCCGCGGTGATAAAAGAAGGCCGCCCGAACATCATCATCGACGACGGCGGCGACCTTGTCAACCTTATCCACACCGAGTACCGCGACCTGCTGCCGAACGTCATCGGCGGCTGCGAGGAGACCACCACCGGCATAATCCGCCTGCACGCCATGGCGCGCGACGGAGTGCTTGAATTCCCGATGGTGCTGGTGAACGACGCCGACTGCAAACACCTTTTCGACAACCGCTACGGC
>JAGAAM010000201.1 GCA_017615235.1 Clostridia bacterium | reverse complement strand
ATAAAGAACTATAAAGAACTTTATTCCGACGTAAACGGTTTTTACGTTCTTCTTACCCGTTATGCGAAAAACGACAAACCGGTCAAAGTCGCCGGCGAGTTACTCGACAAGATCGAATCGGTCGTCTCCGCTTTGAACAAAGGATATACCTCATATATCGAAGAGGCAAACGCGCAGCTCGCCCATTTCAATAATTTTCCTGCCGCGAATAATATAACCGAAGATATGAAAGAATATCTTCATAAAAGTTATAACGGCTATAAGGATAAGTTCAAAGAAGACGTCGGCAAATTCAGATACGGCAGCGAACGGAAGATCGCCGAAAGTTTCATTGAGACCGCGGATATCATCGAATCCGCAAAGGAATTCCTGCTGATGCTCGACGAGCGGTATCAGGCGGAAAAGAAGGCATCTGGGCTTATCGACTTTTCAGATTACGAACGTTACGCGCTCAGTCTTTTAGAGACCCGCGACGAAAACGGCGTTCCCGTCCCGTCGGAGCTTTGCCTTCGTAAAAGCGAAGCTATAAAAGAAGTCCTTATCGACGAATATCAGGACGCGAACCCGATGCAGGACCGGATATTCACGCTGCTTGCTTCAAAGGGCAGCCGCTTTATGGTCGGTGACGTCAAGCAGAGTATCTACGCCTTCCGCAACGCCTTCCCGGACATCTTTTTAAGCTATAAGGACGCATATCCGGACGTCTCCGAAAAGGCTGCCGACGCGCGCGTGCTGCTGCGGGAGAACTTCCGGTGCTCGCAATGCGTAATTGATTATGTAAACCACATTTTCGATACTGCCACCAAAGGTACCGACTATCGCCGCGAATACGAAGGCGAATGGCTTGTGCACGCCTCCGACAAGCCGGAGATCCGTCGCCCCGTCGTGGTCGCTTACGCGCCGTATTCCGGCGTGAAGGGATCGGCTTCGGAAGCGCGTATCAACGAGGCGGATTACGTCGCGCGGGAGATAAAACGCCTTGTAAACGAAGGCAGCAACAACGACGGCAGCCCGGTCAGGTATTCGGATATCGCCGTTATGATGAGCGCGACGAAAGGCCATTCCATAGAATACAAAAAGGCGTTCGCCAAATACGGCATCCCTTATAAGAGCGAGGATAAGACCGATTTCCTCAAAAACCCGGTCGTCAGCCTTGCAATATCGGCGTTGAACGCCGTCGACGATCCCACCGACGAGATCCCGCTTTGCGCTCTCATGCGCTCCCCGGTGTTTGATTTCACCTCCGACGAGCTTTATCGCATTAGGATATCAAACAAAGAAGTCTCGTTCTGGGACGCCGTTACGTATTACGCGCGCCCGGCGCGTAAAAAGATATCAAAAACCGCATTCCGCAAAGACAAAACGCGTCACGGCGGCGTTTCGCTATGCGCAAAATGCCGCGCTTTCGTGAGGAAACTTGCCGAATGGCGCCATGCCGCGGAGGGCGTGCCCTGTTCCGCGTTCATAAAAAGCTTTTTCGTCTCGTCGGGTCTGCTGCGCATAGCCGCTGCGGAATCGCAGAAGAAAAGCCTTATGCTGCTTTACGAGTATTCCGAAAAGTTCAAAGCCTCGTCCTACAACGGCATAAGCGGCTTTCTCGACCAGATAAAACAGCTTGGCTCCGGCAACCGGGAGATCTCCGACGTCGCCTCGGCAGGCGATCCGGATTCAGTTACGATCTCCACGATCCACAAGGCGAAGGGGCTCGAGTACAAAGTTTGTTTCCTCATAAACGCCGACAAGGAGTTCAATTTTTCGGACGTCAGCAACGATTTGCTTCTGCTTCAGCGCAAAGGTATGTATTTCGTGATCAAAAACCGCAAAAAACTTACGAAATACAAACCGGCGTGTTATTGTTACGCGCAGGAGATCATGAAGGAGAATATGCGCGGCGAGGAGCTTCGCAAGCTGTACGTTGCTCTGACGAGGGCGATGGAAAGGCTTTACGTCACCGGCATCTGGAAAGGCGACCCGCGTGAGGATCCGCCTTCCGTGATGAAAGACAAAAGCTTTTTCGATTACGTCATCTTTGACGCGACCCGTGAAGAGAAGAGCTTTTTTGACCTTCAAATCATTCTTCCTTCAGACGGAACGCAGGGCTATATCCCCGACAGGAGAAGACAAAGTATAATCCCCGGCAGGGAACTTATCGACGTGATTAATTATGAATATCCCTTCAAAAAGGCGTCGGAGACCGCGAAGAAGATATCGGTTTCCGAACTGCGCGAAGGGCTTCTGGAAGACGACGAATACGACCGCTCGCTTATCGAAGTCCCGGCTTCGAGGGTCTCATATAAGCCGTCGTTCGCCGCGGGATACGCCTCGACTTTCGCGGATATAGGTACCGCGAACCACGTATTTATGCAGTTCTGCGACTTTAAAAACGTCGAAAAAAGCGGCGTCGAAGCGGAGGCGTGCCGGCTTCGCGATACGAAGATGATCACCGAAGAGCAGTACGGCATGCTTGACAAAGCGGCTTTGGAAAGGTTCTTCAAAAGCGCGCTGTATGCCGAGATGCGGGTCTCCCCGGTGCTTCACCGCGAAATGCGCTTCTCGGTGAAGGAGGACGTTTTCAAAAACGGCGAGCCGGTGCTGATCCAGGGAGT
>JAGAAM010000200.1 GCA_017615235.1 Clostridia bacterium | reverse complement strand
TAACTTATCGGCCGAAGAACGGTTCGCCTGCCTCGGGATAAAATATATATAATGGAGGCAAACATGAACCCTATTCTCAGTGCCGGCATCGGTGCCGGAGTTGCCGCCGTCCTGTTTTTCTTTATCGGATTCTTCGTTCGCAAGATGATCGCCGAAAAAGCCATTGAATCTGCGAAAACGGAGGCCCGAAGAATAATCGAGGATGCACAAAAGAACGCCGAGACAGCCAAGAAAGAAAAGCTTGTCGAAGCAAAAGAAGAAGCTTTAAAGATCAAGAACGAAACCGAACGCGAGCTCAAGGAGCGCCGCAACGATCTGCAGCGAATGGAACGCCGTGCGATGCAGAAAGAAGAAAATCTCGACCGCAAATACGAAAACTTAGAAAAGAAGGAAGAGACTCTCAACGCCAAGATCAAAGAAAACGAAGAACTCAAACTCCGCGCAGAGGAGATAATCGAAAAGCAGAACGAAATGCTCACGACGATCTCCGGCATGTCGGCGGACGACGCGAGAGCGCTGCTCATGGAACGCGTCGAATCCGAATCCCGCCACGAAATGGCGATGAAACTGCTTGAAGTCGAGCAGGAATACAAGGACAAAGCCGACGAAAGCGCGAAGAACATCATAGCCCTCGCGATCCAGCGCTGCGCCGCGGACAGCGTCGCGGAAGCCACGGTATCGGTGGTCGATCTGCCCAACGACGAAATGAAGGGCAGGATAATCGGCCGCGAAGGGCGCAACATCCGTGCGATAGAAACGCTCACCGGCGTCGACCTCATCATCGACGACACGCCGGAAGCGATAGCTATATCCACCTTCGATCCGGTACGCAGGGAAGTCGCCAGGATGACGCTCGAAAAGCTCATCTCCGACGGACGAATCCACCCGTCCCGCATCGAGGAGACCGTCGAAAAGAGCCGCAAGGAAGTCGAAGCCATCATCAAGAAAGAGGGCGAGCAGGCCACCTACGAGACCGGCGTGCACGGCCTCAATCCGGAGCTCATCAAGTTGCTCGGACGGCTTAAATACCGCACCAGCTACGGCCAGAACGTACTTAAACACTCGATCGAGGTCGCTCATATCGCCGGCATGATCGCCGCCGAGTTAGGCGTCGACGTGACCCAGGCGAAACGTGCCGGACTTCTGCACGATATCGGCAAAGCGATGACTCACGAGATCGACGGTTCCCACGTACAGATCGGCGTAGACCTCGCAAGGAAATACAAAGAAAGCCGCGAGATAGTCCACGCCATCGAGGCGCACCACGGCGACGTCGAACCGCACACCCTCGTCGCTATGATCGTCCAGGCGGCGGACGCCGTTTCGGCCGCCCGTCCCGGCGCGCGTCGCGAGAACCTGGAGACTTACATCAAGCGCCTTCAGAAGCTGGAGGAGATCGCGAACTCCTTCAAGGGCATCGAGAAATCCTTCGCCATCCAGGCGGGACGCGAAGTCCGCATAATGGTCAAGCCCGACGAGGTGAACGACGACGATATGGTCTTCCTCGCCCGCGATATCGCGCACAAGATCGAATCGGAGCTTGAATATCCCGGACAGATCAAGGTCAACGTCATCCGCGAGATGCGCCAGACCGACTACGCGAAATAAAAAGCCATGCTCAACATACTTGCCGTCGGCGACGTCTTCGGCGAACCCGGCTGTAAATTCGTACAAAAACATCTCCGCGCGATAAAGAACCGCGAAAAAGCCGACCTTGTGATCGTCAACGCCGAGAACGCGGCGGCGGGCAGCGGCCTCGACCGCGAGGAGGCGCAGCTGCTTTTCGATTCGGGAGCCGACGTGCTTACCGGAGGCAACCACAGCTTCCGCCGTTACGCCGCTTTCGAGCTTATGGAGGAAAACGGCTGTATACTCCGTCCGCTCAACTTCCCCGCGGGGGCTCCGGGCAACGGGAGCTGTATCGTGACCGTGAAGAACGGGATAAGAGTGCTCGTCATCTCGGTATGCGGTCAGGTCATGATGGACCCGGTCGATTCGCCGTTCTACGCGGTCGACCGCCTGCTCGAAGCCGAAAAAGGCCGCTATGACGTTGCGGTCTGCGATCTCCACGCCGAGGCGACGAGCGAAAAGCAGGTCTTCGCCGCCTATTTCGACGGCAGGATAAAGGTCATTTTCGGCACCCACACCCACGTTCAGACCGCCGACGAGCGGCTTACCGACCGCGGCGGCGCGTTTATCACCGACGTCGGCATGTGCGGCGGCGAAAATTCGGTCATCGGGCTGACTTACGGTTCGGTTTACGAAAGATACATCACCAATATCCGCCGTAAAGGGATCGCCGACGCCGAAAACGTCGCGCTCTGCGGCGCGGTGTTCACTCTTGACGATAACGCGGGTTACGTCACAGGAGTAAAAAGGATTAAATACACCGAAAGGGATTTTTAAAAATGAATTTCACAAATCTTTTATTGCTTGAAGAAGCCTCCGGCGCCGGTACCGGAAACGGGACCGGCAGCACCGCTTCGATGCTTATCTACCTTGTGCCGATACTTCTGCTCGGCGTAGTGTTCTATTTCTTCATCCTCCGTCCCCAGAAAAAGCAGGAGCGCGAGACCAACGAGATGCGCAACTCCATCGAAGTCGGCGACGTCATCGCCACGGCGGGCGGTATAGTCGGCATGGTCGTAAAGGTGAAGGACGATATGCTCCTCATCGAGACCGGCGGCGACAGGACCAAGATCCAGCTCCAGAAATGGGCGGTACACTCGGTGCTTGAAAAGGCGAACGAGCCGGAGACCGCGAAGGAAGTCAAGGACGCCAGATCCGAAAAAGCCGAGAAGAAGTCCGGCGGACTCTTC
>JAGAAM010000011.1 GCA_017615235.1 Clostridia bacterium | reverse complement strand
TAATTGCCTCCTTTTCTGTTTTTCTTCCCATATTATATAATATCCGTTTTCGATATGTAAAGGGACAAAACGCACCCCGGTAATAAACAAAACGCCGCCCGGTTTTACGGACGGCGTCGACCGCGTTATTTTATCAATTTGTTGTTGAGCCTTATCCATTCCTTGGCTTCGTCGGATTTGAGCGCGCGCGTGAGCGTCAGAGCCGAAAGGTAGGCGTGTTTGATCCTGTCTGCGGAAAGTTCGCTTTCCGGGTCTTCCTCCACGGATTTGATGATCGGGTTGTCGAGGTTGACGGTCACCGATTCGTTCAAAGGCATATCGAACCCGTCGCCGCCGGAGGAAATGCTGTACATCCGCATCATATCCGCCATCCTGCGGTCCTCCTCCGGGATGGATATCAGCGCCGCTGCGCCGTCTTCGCCGAGTTTCGCGAAGCTGACCTTCATCGCTTCCTTGCCTGAAGCGGCACGGAACAGGGAAGTGAGCTTCTCGTTTTCGGCGTTCTCCTCGCTTTCGAACCCGGAGTCGATGCGCTTGAACTTCACCTTGTCGTTCTTGCTTTCGTAATACTGTGCGAAGCTGTTGTCGATAAGGTTGTCGAACACCAAAACCTCGCTGCCTTTGTCGGCAAACATGGCGATATAATAACTTTGCGCGGCCTTGTCGGTGGTGTAATAGACCGTACCGCCTTCTTCTTCGCCTAAATATTCTTTTACGGTGGAGAAACCGCCGGAGCATTTCTCGAAAAGTACGTTATCGCGTACTTTATCGCCGAATTTCTCGTCGCGCAGGCAGGCGTATTCGATATAAGGCTTCATATCGGGCCAGCTCTTTTCAAGGGCTTCGCGGTCGTTCGTAAACGACGAACAAAGCTTGTCGGCGACCTTTTTGGAGATATAAGAAGCGATCTTTTTAAGATAAACGTCGTTCTGCAGATAGCTTCGCGATACGTTCAGCGGCAATTCGGGACAGTCGATAACGCCTTTGAAGTTGACCAGGAATTCCGGGCAGGCTTCCTTGATATTATCTGCTACGAAGACCGAATTGTAAAACAGCTTAATCTCGCTTTCGGAGGACTCGAAGCCGTTTTTGCGCTTCGGCATAAACAGAACGCACTTGAAGTTCAAAGGATAATCGGCGACGATGTGCACCGTGAACACCGGATCGGCGTAATCGGCGAACACCTTTTTGTAAAACCCGTCGTACTGTTCCTCCGTGACGTCCTGGGGGTTCTTCTGCCAGAGCGGTTCGGATTCGTTGAGCTTTTCTTCCTTGTCGCCGTTTATAAGGATTATGTCGTAGGGCATGAACGAACAGTATTTCCCGATGATCGTTTTAAGCCTTTCGCTGTCGAGATAGCCGATCTCCTCATCGGAAACGTGCATTATTATCTCGGTGCCGTGGACGTCGCGATCGCATTTCTCACTCGTGAAAGAACCTTCGCTGTCGCAGAGCCAGTGAACGCCTTCGCCGCCTTTATAAGACTTCGTGAACATCTCCACTTTCTCGGCGACGATGAACATCGAATAAAAGCCGAGCCCGAAATGACCGATGATGCCGCTGCTTCCTTCGCCTTCGTACTTGGATATGAATTCCAGAGCGCCGGACAGCGCGATGTTGTTGATATATTTGTCGACTTCCTCCGCGTCCATACCGATGCCGTTGTCGGTCACGGTGATGGTCTGTTCCTCCTTGTCCGCCTTTACCGTAACGCGGTAGGCGGTGGAGTCGTCCTCCGCTTCGCCGAGCGAAATAAGCCTTTTGTGCTTGGTTATCGCGTCGCAGGCGTTGGAGATGACCTCGCGGACGAAAATATCCTTATCGGAGTAAAGCCATTTTTTGATGATAGGGAAAAGATGCTCGGTATCGACCGAGAGTGATCCTTTCTGCATTTTTATTACCTCTTTTTTAATGGATTGTCCCTGCAATTTGACCGGGGCGCTGTTAACGCCCCGGTCGATCGTGTTCTGTTTTCAGCCGAATTATTCGGCGTTTTCGGTTTCCTCTTCCTTTTCGTCTTCGTCGTCAAAGGAACAGAGGATGTCGTCTTCGTCGATGTCTTCATCGTCGAAATCGAAATCGTCGAAGTCGTCGAAGTCTTCTTCAAGCGCGCGTCTGCGATCCTTGATCTCTTTGTAGATCAGAACGCCGCCGGCAACGCCGCCTGCCGCGCCGATAGCCGCGAAAGTTGCGGCGAGAGCCTTTTTCTTCTCGAGGTTAAGGAGAGCCAGGATGAAGAAAGTGATCGCCTGGACGCAAAGCGAGATCCCGATGATGAGTCTGAACTTTTTGAATTTCATAGCGTACCTCCGTTATATGTTATTTTTGTTTATTGGCGTTGAGTTTAAGATATTCGTTGATAAAATCGTCAAGATCGCCGTCCATGACCGCCTGGATATTGCCGGTCTCGCATCCGGTGCGGTTATCCTTGACGAGAGTGTAGGGCATAAAGACGTAGGACCTTATCTGGCTGCCCCATTCGATGTTCATTTTCGTTCCGGTGATGTCGGCGATAGTCTCCAGATGTTCGCGTTCTTTTATCTCCAAAAGCTTGCTCTTAAGCATCTTCATCGCCGTTTCGCGGTTCTGTACCTGGCTGCGTTCCGTCTGACATCCGACGACTATGCCGGTGGGGATGTGCGTGATACGGATCGCGGAATCGGTCTTGTTGACGTGCTGTCCGCCCGCGCCGCTGGAACGGTGGGCGTCGATCTTAAGGTCGGCTTCGTTTATCTCGATATCGCAGTCGTCGTCGAATTCCGGCAAGACCTCCACGCTGGCGAAAGAGGTGTGGCGCCTTCCGCTCGCGTCGAAGGGCGAAACGCGGACGAGCCTGTGCACGCCGGATTCGCTTTTCAGATAGCCGTATGCGTTCTCGCCTTCGACAAGGAAGGAAACGCTTTTGATACCGGCTTCGTCGCCGTCGAGGTAATCGAGCACCTTGAACTTGAACCCTCTGCGCTCCGCGTAATGCTGATACATCCTGAACAGCATCTGCGCCCAGTCCTGCGCCTCCGTGCCGCCGGCACCGGGATGGATGGATATGATGGCGTTGCTGCCGTCGTATTCGCCGGAAAGGAGTATTTCGATCTTCTGGCGCTCATATTCCTTCCTTACGCCGTCAAGATCCGCCAATACCTCGTCAACGACGCTTTCGTCGTCGTCTTCGATGGCGATGTCGATAAGAGTCTCTATATCGGCGTAAGAGCGTTTGAGGGAAATATAATGCTCCAGCGTGCTTTTTTTATGTTTCAACTGTTTAAGGATGTGCTGGGATTCGTCCGGTTTGTCCCAGAAACCCGCTTCCGCGGTCTTGTTTTCAAGGTCTTCGACTTCCTGTTTGAGGTCTTCGAAGCGGATCGAATCGCCAAGATCCTTTATTCCGTCTTTAAGTTCGCCAAGCGATAACTTCGCCTGCTCTAATTGAAGGATCAAAAGTGATATCTCCTTATATCTTTATACACAATATATTATATAC
>JAGAAM010000199.1 GCA_017615235.1 Clostridia bacterium | reverse complement strand
ATAAAAGCGGACGCTTTAAAGATCAACAAGATCGCGCTCGGTATATCCGAAGCGGTTTATGATTCGATCAAAGACCCGGAAACAGAATACGGCGTTCCGTTGGGAAACGCGATCGGATCGCGCTTTTTCGCCGGAAAAGGCCCGAAGATACCAGTCAGGCTGACGCAGATCAACGCGGTATCCTATGAGATCAAAAGCGATCTTATCTCCGGAGGTATCAACCAGACGGTTCACAGGATATCCGTACGATATACCGTTACAGTAAAATGCCTTGCGCCGTTCAACGAAAACCTGATAATCATAAACGGCGAACAGATCATCGCCGAAACCGTCATAATAGGAGAAGTGCCGGAAATTTTACTTCGGGAAACCGGGTGAAGACAGCTTTTGCGCGATCTCGAACGAAATGACCGAAACGGCGGAACACGCCGGCAGTGAATAATGGCAGTCACGCGGATATTTGATCCGTATGAGAAGATCGGACATGCCGATTATCTCGCGCTTGATACCGCGTTTCTCGCCCCCGTAGACCACGCACAGCGGTTTTTTAAAACGGCACCTGTAAAGATCCTTTGCTCCGTCCTCCTTTGCCGTGGAGGCTATCGTGAAGCCTTTTGTCTTCAAAATACGTACGGCTTCCGCCGTATCGGCGACGGCACAGGTGTTCATAAGTTCCGAAGCGCCTGCGGAGGAACGTATAACGTTATCGTCGCTCCCGAAAAAACTGCGTTCCGGAACTATCACTCCGTCGACGCCCGAAGCGTATAATGACCTTAACGAATACGCAAAATTGAAGGGGTCCTCGATCCCGTCGAGGACTGCTATGTAACCTCCCGGAGAAGCAAAGAAGTCTTCTTCCGGAGTGTAAATCCTTTCACCGACGGCGGCGGCTATCCCGCCCGAAAGCGGATTGGAAACAATTCTTTCAAATTCTTCTTTTTCCAAATACTCGATCTCGCATCCGCTTGCCTTAAGCGTTTCATAACGGCGTTTATCCGTCGTACGCAAAGACGAAGCCGTAACGCTTTCGTACCGTGAGCGCTCTATTAAAACCTTACTGATTATTCTGCTTTTCGCTTCGATAACGCTTTTTACGGAAACGAATCCGCTGATTATGATCTCACTCATTGCTGTCAGCTCCGATGAATTTGATGAACGCCGGCATATAATCGCCGTTGACGCAGTTGACCGAATAAGACATCGTAAGGATATCGTCGTATTCGTGGTATCTGATATATTCTTCAAAAGTCGAACCGTACTTCTGCGGATCGACGATATCGACTTCGGAATAGTTGCAGGCAAGCATCAGCGCTATCGGATAAGATGATGAATCGCCTATGATAAGCAGTCGTCCGCCTTCCGCAGTGGAGGTTATCTCATAACGATCCGCGCCCGATTTTCCGAGGAATACTCCGTAACCGGAAACGTTGGTCCTGCCCGGGTTCAGCCCGGAATAGACTTGACCGGAATCATATACCGTAACGTCCGCCGAAAACGCCGGGATCGGTGCGTAACAAACTATCGTGTCGGGATTGTCCGCCATATCCAAAGAACCGGTGGCTGTATAGAACGAGCCGAGAAAGCCTTCGTATTTGATCTTGGGAAAGCTTTCGGAAGAATAAGAGTTCATACCGGTTGCGGAGCAGAACTGCCTGTAGGCGGCGTATGCGCCTTCTGAAGTCCAGTTGCCGTCGGTACGGAAGAAAACGTATTCGCCGCAGTCGTATAATTCTTCGATCGCCGATATCACGTCGATATTGACGTAACGTTCGTCAAGTCCGGCGGTGACGTTGGCAACGAAACGGCTTTGTGAAAGGTTATAAAACTCGTCGCCTGAATAGACTTCGCGCGGGATGTCGGCAAAAGTAGAACTGACCGGAACGACCATATTGAAAAGCCTTGTTCCTGTCGGGACCGACGAAGCGAAAACGTTCAACGACCTGATATATCTGTCCGATGCAGTAGCGCGGTAATTGAACTGCAGATATCCTGTATCGCCGTAAACGTAGGTATAACCGTAAACGTTCTTCACCCAACCGTGGAATATGCCGCTTTCGGATCCTTCATCGGACGAATCTTCATCCGATTCTTCGGGAATATCGGAATTGCCGTTATCGGAAATCTCGACGCCGGAAGCGTCGTTAAAAACTTCGCTCGCTTCTTCAGATACGGAAGAACTTTCGCTGTCAGAAGCGCTTTTCGGTCCTTCACGGCTGTTAAGCAAAACTCCCGTAACGATAAACGCGGCGGAAAGAACGGCGACAGAAGCAGAAATGATGACGATAAGTTTACGGTGCGCAGTAAAAGATTCTTTGAAATTCATAAAATACCTCCGGAAGTTCTTGTTTAAAAGGATTGACGCTAATCCGGAAGGATATTCAAAATATACGTACAGAAAACCACTCTGCCGCAAAACGATGCGGCAGAGCGTGTTCATTTAACGGAAAATATCGTCGGAGAAAATGTCGTCGTCGTTACCCTTTGACTTTTTTCCTTCGGGTTTAACGTCTTCGCGGCTGTGACTGCTGTGCTTGCGGTCGAGTTCCTCGCGGCGTTCGAGGTTCTCTTTGTCAGCCGCGTTCTTTTTGCGTTCGGTGACGTTCAGAAGCATTTCCTCGGTGACGCCTTCGGTAAAGCAGAGCTCGAACTGTTCGCCGTCCATAACTTCGTGCTTGACGAGGAAGTCAGCGATGAATTCAAGGATCGAGTCGTTCTCCTGAAGTATCTTCAAAGCGCGTTCGTAGCTGTCGGTAATGAACTTGTGGATCTCGGAGTCGATAAGCTCGGAGATCTTTTCGGAATAGTTCTTAGTAGTCCCGAAATCCCTGCCGAGGAATACTTCGTTATGATCGGACGAGAAGACTATCGGACCTAAAACGTCGCTCATGCCAAGACGGGTGACCATCTTCCTGGCGATCTCGGTAGCGCGTTCCATGTCGTTCGAAGCGCCGCCGGAAATATCGTCGCATTTAAGCTTTTCTGCGGCTCTTCCGGCGAGAAGCGTACAGATATTGTCAAGCAGCTCGTTCTTGAAAACGCTGGTCTTGTCCTTTTCGGGGAACGAGAGCGTATAGCCGAGTGCCATTCCGCTCGGGATGATCGAGATCTGATGCACGGGATCCTGAGATTTGAGCATCTTCGTGACGATAGCGTGGCCGGCCTCGTGATAAGCGGTCTTCTTTTTGTCTTCCGGGCTGATGATCCTGGATTTCTTCTGAGGACCGACGATGACTTTGATCGTAGCTTCTTCGATATCGCTTACGTTGATGACCGATTTTTTCTTCCTCGCCGCGTGCAGAGCGGCTTCGTTAAGAAGGTTTGCAAGATCCGCGCCGGTAAAGCCGACGGTGGATTTTGCGATAGTCGCAAGATCGACGTCAGCGCCGAGGGGTTTGCCCCTCGAATGGACCTTGAGTATCTCTTCCCTGCCTTTGATATCGGGATAGTTGACTGTAATCTGTCTGTCGAACCTGCCGGGACGGAGAAGCGCGTTATCAAGTATATCGGGACGGTTGGTCGCCGCCATTACGATTACGCCGTCGTTGACGCCGAAACCGTCCATCTCGACGAGGAGCTGGTTAAGCGTCTGTTCGCGTTCGTCGTGCCCGCCGCCGAGACCTGCGCCCCTTTGACGGCCGACGGCGTCGATCTCATCGATGAAGACGATACACGGAGCGGTCTTCTTCGCCGTTTCGAAAAGGTCCCTGACGCGCGACGCGCCGACGCCGACATAAAGTTCGACGAAATCGGAACCGGAGATCGAATAGAACGGCACGCCGCTTTCGCCCGCCACGGCTTTTGCAAGCAGAGTTTTACCGGTACCGGGCGCTCCTACGAGCAGTACGCCGCGCGGGATCTT
>JAGAAM010000010.1 GCA_017615235.1 Clostridia bacterium | reverse complement strand
GGCGCTTGAAAAGGCCTGCGAAACGCTCGTGGGCGTCGAATACGTCCCCGTCGCTCTTCTCGCGACTCAGGTCGCGGTGGGCGTGAACTACCGCATCCTCTGCGAAGCGACGGCGACCGTCCCGAACGCGGAAAGCAATTACGTTATCGTCGCAGCAGCCGAAACGCCCGACGGCAAAGCGGAGATCACCGGCACTTACGAATTCCTTGCCGATGAAAACATGCAGATCGCGAATCCTCTCGTGGAGTACGGCGCGGACGCGGGCTCGCTCGAAAAGGCGCAGGAAGCGGTCAAGTTCACGATCGCGCTCCCCGAAAGCATCAAGCCCGAAAACTATATCGTTATCGACGGAAAGCTCCTCGAGATCGACTTTGACGGCGGCTATATCCGCAAAGCGAAGGGCGCTGATGACGTCAGCGGCGATTATAACGAATACGAGACCGTCAAAACCGCGGACGTCGACGGCAAGGAAGTCACCTTCAAGGGCAACGGCGGCAAAACAATGCTTGCAATTTGGGTCGACGGAGACTATACTTATTGTGTCGGTATATCGGACGGAACGAGCGAAGCCGATATCACCTCACTCGTAAAAGCAATAAAATAGTCCGGGGGAAACAATGACAAGCGCCGCAGTTTTGCATCGTCCCTATTCTTTAATAAGACGGATCGCGCCGGTGTTGATGACGCTTTTTTCAACGCGCTCCGATGCGCGCTCAGAGGCGAATACCGACGCGGACGCGGCCCTTGTCAATCAAAAAGCGGAATACTTCTTCAACCTTTTCGGCAACTCGGTCTTAAGACTCGCTTACTCTTATCTGCACAACACGGAGGACAGCGAGGAGGTCCTGCAGGAAACGCTGATAAAGTATATAAGCTCCGCTCCGGCGTTTGAAAGCGACGAACACGCAAAGGCATGGCTTTTGCGTGTTGCCGCGAACATCAGCAAAAACCGTATCGACTACAACCGCCGCAGACAAACGGACGAACTTGCGGAAGAACTCGCCGCGGAGGAAAAGACCGACCTGTCTTTCGTATGGGAAGCGGTCAAATCGCTCAAACCCGTGCAGAGAGAAGCGATCCACCTTTTTTATCAGGAAGGATATTCGACAAAAGAGATCGCCGATATCCTCGGCCGTAACGAGAGCAGCGTCAGATCCGATCTCAAGCGCGGCAGAGAAGCGTTGAAAACGATACTGAAGGAGGCGTATGATTTTGAATAAATACAACGAAATAATGGAACGCCTCACCGTTTCCGACGAGATGAAAAAGCGCCTGACCGAAGGCGCCGGTAAAGCGGAGCAAAGCAAGGGCAAGGTCATACGCTTCGCGACCGTAAGGCGCGCCGCGCTGATCGCCGCGTGCTTCGTGCTGCTGATAGTCGGCGTGTTCGTCATAAGCGGCATAAACGCAAACGAGAACAACGTCGCTCCGGGCGGCGTAGACACGACCGGTTCGATTGATAAAACGCCGTGGGGCTCCGTCGAATACAAAAGCGCCGCGGAACTGTCGAAGGCGTCCGGGATAGAGATTTCGGATCTCGAAAACCTCCCCTTCAAAGCGACCGAAACAATCTATCAGGATTATGAGACCGGGCTCGTTGAGATAACGTATTCAAACGGTGTCGACAGCTTGAGTTACCGTGTTTCAAAAGGCGACGAAGACAACTCCGGCGATTATAACGAATACGGAAACGTCTACGAAAAAGAGATCGGCGGCACGACCGTGACCCTCAAAGGCGAAGGGGATCTGATCTTCTGCGCGCTGTATACGCGCGGCGGGTATTCGTATTCCGTGACGTCGACGGGCGGCCTGACGCTCGAACAGCTCGAAAAGATGATATGACGCTTTCAAAGTGACAAAAAAGCAGCCGCACGCGGCTGCTTTTTTGATTACCGATTCGCCGACTTCGCTATTGAAAACCTTCCGGCGTTGTGGTATACTGTATTTTGAAATTAACCGCAAAGGAGCATATATCATGAAACAATCCGTTCTTCGCAAATACGCGCAGCTTATCGCGCGGGTCGGCGCCAACGTCCGGAAGGGTCAGGACGTCAATATCTATGCCGACCTCGATCAGCCGAAGTTCGTCGAGCTGCTCGTCGACGAATGCTACAAGGCGGGCGCGAAAAAGGTCTGGGTCTACTTCGACTACCAGCCGCTCGAGAAGCTGCACGTCCGTCACCAGTCCGTCACCACCCTCGCCAAGGTCGAGGAGTGGCAGAAGGCGCGCCTGCAGCACTACGTCGACACGCTCCCCTGCCGCATCTATCTCGTTTCCGAGGACCCCGACGGGCTGAAGGGCATCAACCACAAAAAGCAGGCGAAGGCCAATCAGAAGGCCTATCCCATCATAAAGCCCTACCGCGACAAGATGGAGAACAAGTATCAGTGGTGCATCGCCGCCGTTCCCGGCGCGGCGTGGGCGAAGAAGCTCTTCCCCGGTCTGCGCAAGGGGCAGGCGATCGAGAAGCTCTGGGAAGCGATCCTTTTCACCTCCCGCGTGACCGAAGACCCGATCGCGGCGTGGAAAGCCCACGACAAGGACCTTATCGACCGCTGCGCCTACCTCAATTCGCTCGGCATCGCCGAACTGCGCTATAAGGGCGATAACGGCACCGACCTGACCGTCGGCATGATACCCGAGGCGGAATTCAAGGGCGGCGGAGACCGCACGCTCAGCGGCGTCTTCTTCAACCCGAACATCCCCACCGAGGAGTGCTTCACCTCCCCGATGCGCGGCAAGGCCGAGGGCATAGTCTACGCGACCAAGCCGCTTTCCTACAACGGACAACTGATCGAGAACTTCTCCGTTCGCTTCGAGAACGGCAAGGCCGTCGAGGTCAAGGCGGAGAAAAATCAGGCGCTCCTTGAGCAAATGATCGCGATG
>JAGAAM010000198.1 GCA_017615235.1 Clostridia bacterium | reverse complement strand
GCAATACCGGCAAACAGTAAGACCGCGCCCGCGACGCATATAATTATGATCGGCATAACGTTTTATTCTTCCGGGATATACGCCGTAAGGCAGTTGATCAAGAATCCTTTTGCCGAAAAGTTCTTTTCATATTCGGTCTCGACGTTATCCTTTGAAAGCACCGGATCGCCGTGCAGATCGAAGCATACGTCGGTCACGGTAAAACCGTTCGCTACGAACGATTCAAGCGAATAATCGAAAAGCCCTTTGTTGTCCGTCTTGAAATATATTTTTCCGCCGGGAGCAAGTATCTTTTTATAACGTTCGAGAAAAGCCGGAGCGGTAAGGCGGCGCTTCGCGTTGCGCTTTTTCGGCCAGGGATCGGAAAAGTTAAGATAAAGCGAATCGACGGAACCGGAAGGAATAGCGGAATCGATGTTTTCGGCGTTGACGTTAAGAAAACGCACGTTACCGATACCCGAAGCGGCGATCTTTTCCATCGCCATCATGATAATGTCGCGCACGAGCTCCGCGGCGATAAACAGCTCGCCCGGCTCTTTCTGCGCTTTGCCGAGTACAAACGCGCCCTTTCCGCAGCCTATTTCCAGGGAAATAACGCCATTCTTCCCGAATGTGTTCTCTATGTCGATAAAGCCGTCTTCGCCAATGGAAGCGAAAAGGTAGTCCACCTTTTCCAATCGTGCGTCGCGGTTCTTTTTCGGTCTCATTCTCATACCGGATTTACTCCAAATAATGTTTTCAATTAGAATAATAAACATTTTTTAACAAAATGTCAATGAATATTTGATCCCGAACGGAACAAAATAATCATCGGGAGGATCAAAAATGATTATCGACAGAATAGCTTTGTTTCTTGTTATAATCGGCGCGGTCAACTGGGGTTCCATCGGACTTTTCGGGTTCGACATCGTCGCGTGGATATTCGGCGGTCAGGGCATGATCGTCAGCAGGATAATATACACTCTCGTTGCGATAAGCGGACTTTGGCTGATAAGTCTGTTCTTCCGTAAAAGAGAAGCCGCGACTCCCGCGCTCGACTGACAAAAAGCACACAACAAAACGATTGCTTCCGTATGTAATATGCGGAAGCAATTGACTTTTTATAGCGGATGTGTTATCATTCAAACAAATAATTATTCTATATCCGAGGGCATCCGATGAACGTGATCGTCTGCGATAACGTGTCGTTCTCCTACGGCGCGGACGTCATATTGAATAATATATCCTTCTCTGTCAACGCCGGCGATAAAGTCGGCGTTATCGGCGTTAACGGCGCCGGTAAGACCACACTGTTTTCTCTGATCGAAGGAAAACTGGATCCTTCGGGAGGTTCGGTATTTTTAAATTCCGAAAGCCGCATAGGCGTGCTCGAACAGATCAACGACGCGCACAAGTTCGGCTGTACCGTGGAAGAAGCCGCTTTGTCCGCCTATGATGATCTGATCCGTATGGAAAAGAAGATCGAAGACCTTCACAAAAGGATCGAATCCGGCGACGAAAGCCTTATAAACGCCTACACGCTCGAAAGCGAAAAGTTCAGGTCTTCAGGAGGAAACGAATACCGCGCGAGGACGCGCTCTGCTTTGAGCCGATCTATCGGCTCGTGACCGGCTGCTCCGCGCCGGATCTGCTTCGGGCGTTCACGGAGGCGACCGCCGACGCTGCCGGAGACGGACAGACGGTGTGCGCCGTCAGCGGGGAAGGAGAGCTGACGCGGACGTTCGATCATCCCACACACGCACTGACGGTCGGGACGCTGCAGGATTTCCTTGACGGGTACGTGAACGCGCATCCGGGTGCCGCGTGCGATTATATCCACGGCGAGGCGTCGCTGCGGACGCTGGCGCGGCGGGAAGGCGCCGTCGGCTTCCTCATGGAGGGGATGCCGAAGGAGGCGCTGTTCCCCTACGTCACGGCGCACGGCGCGCTCCCGCGCAAGACCTTTTCGATGGGAGAAGCCGCGAGCAAGCGCTACTATATCGAAGCGCGGCGCATAACGGAATAAAAAAGGGCTGTGCGTGAGCACAGCCCCTCGGAGATACAGCGGCGGATCAGGCGATCTTGATGACGCGGATGACGCCGTCGATGCCGGAGAATTTGGCGAGCAGAGTCGCGTCGACGGGCGAGTTCGTCTCAATGACCGTTGCGGCGTAGTCGCCTTTCGAGGCGTTGACCATGTTCTCGATGTTGATGTTCTGCTCGGCGAGCAGACCGGTAACGCAGGCGATCATGTTCGGGATGTTTTTGTGCAGCACGAGGACGCGGTGCGCGGCGGTATGCGCGAGCTGGAGATTCGGATAGTTCACGCTGTTCTTGATGTTGCCGTGCTCCAGATAGTCGATCAGTTCCTGTGCCGCCATGACGGCGCAGTTCTCCTCGCTCTCCTCGGTGGACGCGCCGAGATGCGGGATCGCGACGATCCCCTCGACGCCGACCGTCTCCTCCGTCGGGAAATCCGTCACGTAGCTGGCGACCTTTCCGGCGGCGAGCGCGGCTTTCAGATCGGCGGCGTTGACGAGATCCGCCCGGGCGAGGTTGATGATGCGGACGCCGTCCTTCATCTTCGCGATTGCTTCGGCGTTGATCATGTTCTTCGTCTGCGGCGTGGCGGGCACGTGCAGCGTGATGTAGTCCGCCTTCTCGAAGATCTCGTCGTAGGTCGCCGCCTTCTGCACGGCACGGGAGAGGTGCCACGCACCGTCGATCGTCAGATACGGGTCGCAGCCGATCACGTTCATACCGAGCGATTTCGCCGCGTTGGCGACGAGACCGCCGATGGCGCCGAGACCGATGACGCCGAGCGTCTTTCCCTCGATCTCCTGACCGGCGAAACGGGATTTGCCTTTTTCCACGGCTTTCGCCACGTCCTCCGTCAGCGTGGACGCCCAGCGGACGCCGCCGACGATGTCGCGGGAGGCGAGCATCAGCGCCGCGACGGTCAACTCCTTCACGCCGTTGGCGTTGGCGCCCGGCGTTTTGAAGACGACGAT
>JAGAAM010000197.1 GCA_017615235.1 Clostridia bacterium | reverse complement strand
GGTTTTCTGGTGGAGGCGAGGGGAATCGAACCCCTGTCCGAAAGCCTGTCCGCGGTGTTTTCTCCGAGCGCAGCCGAACTTTAGTATTCCCCCGCCCGGAGGACGGTCGGCGGACCTCCGGGAAGAGTAGCTTCATTAATGCCTGACAGGGGGCAAAGCTTGACCCTGTTCACGTTCACTGCTCAGTCACGCCGTATCCGGGGCCGCAGTCCTCCCCGGTACGACGCCCGCTGCGTTAGGCAGCGAGAGCTACGGTATTATCGTTAGCGTTTAATTTTAATTTGCACATTTTAAAGAAGTTATGCGCTTCTGCTCGCTTACTCCGTTTCGAAACCCCCGTCGAAACCTTTACGCCCCCATGTCGCTGACGCTCTCGATCAAAATCTGTCGATTTTGATCGGTTTGCGCGCATTCTATCACCGTCGGCGCGTCTTTCGCGGGACGCGCCTCCTCCTCTCTATGCGCGGGCTCGCGTAGCTCGCCTACGCGGAGTTTTTTCCGCGGGGGACCCGCGAAAAAAACGGATTTGATTTATAATCACCTTCGGTGATGAGGAATGAGGATCAAAGTTGAGTGAGTTTTAGGTGGAGTTATGTCTTATATTACTTTTTCTTTTTAAGGATCACGACTGCAGCGATACCGGCGACGGCGACGACCGCTACGGCGATGATAAGCACCGTCCAGGGGAAGTTACCGCCGGTCTCTTCGGGCGTTGAAACGTCACCCGGCGCATCTGAACCGTCCGGATCCGCTGAATCGGGCAGCGATCCCGTTCCGTCGGGCACGGAATCTTCGCCGGACCCGTCGGGTTCGTTGCTGTTCCGGTAATCCACCCTTGCGATGACGTAGACCTCAAGCGGCTCCGCGATCTCGTCGGCGTAAACTTTCAGCACCGCGGAGTAATGACCTTCGTCAAGATCGGGTTCGAGCCTTATATACCAGTTCGTGCCCGAATCGGTGCCCGCGCCGAGCCGGGAGATCGTGGGGCTGTTCATGAAAAGGCGGAAAAACGTGTTGTTCGGGTCGTCGTTCTTGATATGCACGTTCGTCAGCGCGCCGGTGCCGGAAGAGCGCACCGTGAGAACGCGATCCTCAGGGAGATCGTAACCGAAATAAAGCTTGCCGAAATCGACTTCGTCGGCATCGAGGGCATAGGTTATCTCCACGCCGCTTTCGACTACCCACATTTCGATAACGCCCCATTCGTAGCTTTCGATATTCCTTGCGGAAAGATAGGTATACTCGCGGTAATGTCCGATACCCATGCCGGTTTTGGGTCTTACCGACCAGGTCTCGCTGTCCGTCGCGCCTGCGGGAATATCGGTCGGCTCGCGGTTTATGATCAGCTCGAAATACTGCATCCCGTCTTCGCTCAGTTCAAGCTTCGGCGCGCGTATGGCGTTTTCGCCGATGTTGGTGACGGGTATCGGCACGGCAGGGATCTCGCCGTAGCCGAGCGGCAGATCGCCGAATCCGATCTCGCCGATCGAAGCGTGAGTAATATCCTTTCCGGGACGCCAGGTGAGCGAGAATACGTCGCTGAAATACTCCCTGCCGTCGGACGCGCGGTTCGCCATAATGCGGTACTGCGCGGTGTAGTCCATCATATTCATCGAATAAGGCGAGGTGATCTCCGCCACGTTGCCCCAGTCGTAGGTCTCGTTCTCCCGCATCTGGAGCATAAAGGTGCATTCCGCGCCGGATGTTTCCCAGGTGAACGAAAGATCGGTGTTGTTGTCGCCCTCCGCGCTTTGCGGCTGGACGGTGAAGACCACGTCTTCGTCGGCGAAAGCGATCACCGGCAGCGCCAAAACGAGCGCGGCGGCGATCAGTACGGCGATAACGCCTTTAAAATTCATTTTCATACCGTAACCTCCTTAAAAGCCGGGATCACCCTCGTCACCCTGTCGAATATCTCGTCGGAGACTTTGTCGACAAAGCGGCTTATACTATCCGGCGTGACGCTTATAAAAGGCACGTTTTCGCCGGGACGGCTGTTTTTGTAAAGCCCGTAAATATACGTTACGCGTTCGGTGATATCGTCTTTTGTGAAATAGTCAAAGTACACGTTCGGGTAATCCTTAACTTTTCCGAGCACTTCAAGCGGATAAAAATCCGGGTGTTCCGCGACAAAGCGGAAGTCTATATCGTACCAGTTGGCGCGGATCGAACCGATGTTCCTGTGCCATTCGTCGCGCCCGTACTTCATAACGTAGGGGCGTATCACGTCGCGGGTGAAAAACGTGTCGGTGAGGATATGGACGTAATAACCGGTAAAAAGATCGCGCTTTTCCGGGTCGGTCTCGTCCTTTAAAAATTTAAAAGCGAATTCATCGTTGATCGCAAGCCGCTCTTCGTCGGAAATGCGGTCGCGTTTCCAGTGAGAAACGTCCTTCGGCGGCAGATACTCGAAGGGCCCGACCATCCTTCCGCTGTCCGGAGCGACGGAGCCGACGTAATAATCGGCCGCGTTCTTTATCCCGAGCCTTGCAAAAAGTTTTTCCGCTATACGCAGGTGGACTATCCAGGCGGCCATCAGAAGGCGCCCTTTTCCGCGCGTTCGATGTCGCGTCTGGCGACCTTTTCCGCTTCCGCGTCGCGCTTGTCGTAAAGCTTTTTACCCTTGCAGAGCCCTATCTCCATTTTGACCCATTTGCCCGAAAAATACATAGAAAGCGGGATCAGCGCGTAACCTTTCTGCCCGACCATGCCGAAAAGACGGTCTATCTCGCGGCGGTGCATCAAAAGCCTGCGCGGACGGTACGGGTCGCGGTTGAAGATATTGCCTTTCTCGTAGGGGCTTATGTGGATGCCGTAGGCGGTAAGTTCGCCGTTGTCGATCCGGCAGAATGAATCCTTAAGGTTGACCCTGCCGTTCCGGATCGATTTTACCTCCGTGCCGTAAAGCTCCATCCCGGCTTCGTAGGTGTCGATGACGTAGTATTCGTGGTAGGCGGCGCGGTTGCCGGCTACGGTTCTTTTTTCCGGCATATCTGCGCCTCCTTTGCGAATAATGATGTCGGTAACGAGCATTATACAACAAACTTGCGGAAAATGCAACAGTATAATTTTGTCGGAAAGGGAACGCGGAGTAATGAATATGCGCTTGAACCTTGCATTTTCTTGTTTACAAACCATATTTAATATAGTATAATTATTTCAATAAAACAAATCCCTTTTCGGAGGTACGCGATATGGAACGCAAAAGCGGTGTTTTGTTACATATATCCTCGCTGTGGGGCGATTATTCCTGCGGCGCGTTCGGGAAAGAGGGCAGGGAATTCGTCGATTTCCTCAAACAGTCCGGGTTTTCGTACTGGCAGGTGCTGCCCTTCTGTATGCCGGACAAATTCGCCTCGCCGTACAGCTCGTACAGCGCGTTTTCGGTCAACCCCTGGTTTATCGACCTGAAGGATCTTTTCGACTGCGGGCTCGTCACCGAGCGCGAGCTTATCAACGCAAGGCAGAAAACGCCGTACGCCTGCGAGTTCGGGCGCCTTGACGCCGAGCGTTTCGCTCTGCTTTCAAAGGCGGCGGAGCGTTTCCGCGGAGGGAAGGATTTTTACGAATTCTTCAGAAAGCATCCGCACACGGAAGATTTCTGCCGCTTTATGGCGCTCCGTGCCGCGAACAGGGGCAAAAAATTCTGGCTCTGGAAGAACGGCGTCCCCGACGAAAGCGTTTTAAAAGCGTGGAAATTCATCTGCTACACTTTTATGCGTCAATGGGGCAAGCTTAAAGCCTACGCCAACGAAAACGGCGTAAAGATCATCGGCGACATCCCGATATACACCGCGCTCGACAGCTCCGACGTATGGAGCGCGCCGGATCAGTTCCTCGTCGATCAGCGTTACCGTCCGACCCGCGTCGCCGGAGTGCCGCCGGATTATTTCAGCGCCGACGGCCAGCTTTGGGGCAACCCGCTTTACAACTGGGACGCCATGAAAAAGGACGGCTATAAATGGTGGTGCGACCGCATGGCGTTCATGTGCGAGATGTTCGACGTCATCCGTATCGACCACTTCCGCGGGCTCGAATCCTTCTACGCCTGCTCGCCGAGGGCGAAAAACGCCCGCAACGGCGTATGGATGAAAGGTCCGGGCATGGACCTTATCACAAGGCTCAAACGCGTCTGCAAGGGAAAAACGCTTATCGCCGAAGACCTCGGAGTCATCACGCCGGAGGTAAAGGCTCTCGTCGAGAAAAGCGGTTTCCCGGGGATGAGGGTGTTCCAGTTCGGGTTCGACGGCTATGCCGACACTCCTCATATCCCGCACAACTTCGGCAGGAACAGCGTCGCCTATACCGGCACTCACGACAACAACACGCTCCTGGGTTTCGTCTGGGAGATCGACGGCGACAAGCGCAAAAATATGCTTGAATACTGCGGTTACACCGGTTGGGACTGGAACAGCCGCGAGGCATACGATTCCATCATCCGCACGGTGCTCCGCAGCGACGCCGACACGGCGATATTCCCGCTTCAGGACCTTTTGCTGTTCGGCGCGGATACCCGTATGAACACTCCCGGCGAAGCCGACGGCAACTGGAAATGGCGCGTCACGCGGCAGCAGCTCGACAAACTCGACCGCGCTAAACTCAAACACCTGAACCTGCTTTACGGCAGATGCGAACAGAAAAAGGTAAAACCCGAATGAAAGAGATCAAAAACGGCGTATTCACCGGCGAAAGGGCGCTTTTCATGACACGCGGCGCGGTGATATCCGACAGCGTTTTCGAAGACGGCGAATCGCCGCTAAAGCACAGCGAAAACATTGAAACGCACCGCGTTTCCTACCGCTGGAAATATCCGCTCTGGTACGGAAAAGACATAACCGTCAGGGATTGCGTATTCGAGGCCGGCGCCCGTGCCGGAATCTGGTACACGAACGGCATATCCCTGGAAAACTGCGTCTTCGACGCGCCGAAAGGGTTCCGCCGCTGTGACGGCGTGACGCTTAAAAATATCCCGTTCTCCAACGCGGCGGAGACTTTGTGGAGCTGTAAAAACGCCGTTCTGGAGAACGTGACCGTCGCGCAGGGCGATTATTTCCTGATGAACAGCGAAAACGTCACCGTCGACGGACTTATGCTCAACGGCAATTACGGCTTCGACGGATGCAAAAACGTTTTTATCAAAAACTCGACGCTCATGACGAAAGACGCCTTCTGGAACTGCGAAAACGTCACCGTCGAGAATTCCACGGTCATCGGCGAATACTTCGGCTGGAATTCAAAAAATATACGTCTCGTCAACTGCAAAGTCGAAAGCCTTCAGGGGTTCTGCTTTATCGACAACCTCGTTATGGAGAACTGCACGCTTGAAAACACGACGCTTGCGTTTGAATATTCGACCGTCGATATCGACGCGAACAGCCGCATCGACAGCGTGAAAAATCCGCTTTCCGGCGTTATTCGCGCTTCGGAGATAGGCGAGCTTATCCTTGAAGAAGACAAAGTCGACGTAAGCAAGACGGCGATAATCAAAAAGGACTGAATCATGAAATACGATTTCGATACCCCGGTTGTAAGGCGCGGAAGCGGATCGATAAAATGGGATCTTGCCAAAGATAACGAGCTTCCGATGTGGGTCGCCGATATGGATTTCAAAGCGCCGGAACCGGTAATAAACGCCCTTAAAAAGCGGGTCGAGCACGGCGTTTTCGGCTATACCGACGTATCCGACGGCTTTAAGAACGCCTATATAAACTGGTGGTCTTCAAGGCACGGAGTGACCTATTCGCCGGACGATATAATCTTCGCGACGGGCGTGGTGCCGATCATTTCGAGCTGCGTCCGCAAGCTTACGACGCCGGCGGAAAACGTCGCGATGCTCACGCCGGTCTACAACATATTTTTCAACTGCGTAAGGAACAACGGGCGGAATATACTTGAAGTTCCGCTTGCGGAAAAGAACGGCGACCGGCTTATCCCGTGGGACGCGCTCGAAAGCGCTTTTTCCGACCCGCAGACCACGCTTTTTCTGCTTTGCAACCCTCACAATCCGGTAGGGAAGATATGGGATAAAGAAACGCTTTCGCGGATCGGCAAAATGGCGAAAGCGTACGGCGTTACGGTGATCTCCGACGAGATACACTGCGACCTTACCGACCCCGGCAAAGAGTATATACCTTTCGCTTCGGTATCGGAGGAGTGCCGCGAAAACTGCGTCGTCTGCGTTGCGCCGACGAAGACTTTCAACCTTGCGGGGATCCAGACCGCAGCCGCGATCGTACCGGATAAGAAACTGCGCCACAAGGTCCGGCGCGCGCTCAACACCGACGAAGTCGCGGAGCCTAACGTCTTCGCCGCGCTTGCCGCGCAGGTCGCTTTCGACGAATGCGGCGGCTGGCTCGACGAACTGCGCGAATATATTTACGGCAACAAAGAACTCGTCCGCGAGTTTTTAGAAAAGAACATCCCGGAGCTCAAACTCGGCGTTTCCGAAGCGACCTATCTCCTTTGGATCGACTGCCGTGCGTGGGGGCTCGATTCGCCGGCAAAGGCGATCCGTGAAAAGACCGGGCTGTTCCTGTCCGAAGGTTCGGTCTACGGTTCGGGCGGAAAAGGTTTCGTGCGGATGAACGTCGCCTGCCCGCGATCGACCGTCGAAGAGGGGCTGAGGCGGCTCAAAGCGTTCAAAGAATAAGAAAAAGGCTTTTGCAAAAAACGCAAAAGCCTTTTTAATGAATAATGAAGAAATGAATAATGAATAATTAAGGAGGAAAAGCCGTTTTGCGGCTTTTCTTCGTTTTTTTATTTCTTTTCGTGGTATTCTTTCTCGGTATTGACGTCCCAGCAGGCGTCTTTGTCCTTGCCGGTGCGGATCGAATCGACTGCGACCATCGCGGAAAGCATCGAGTGATCCATGTTGTTGTAGCGGTGCTGGCCGTTCCTGCCCACGCAGTAAAGGTTCTCGAACCTGCAAAGGAATTCGCGCGCTTTGTCGAACTCGTTATAGGTGCCGAAATAGGACGGATACGCTTTTTTGACGCGGACGCGCACCGAATCCTTTACGTCGGCTTTGTCGACTATGCCGATGTGCGTAAGCTCGTTTATCGCAAGGTCGATGAAATCCTTGTCGTCCATGTTCCAAAGCTCGTCGCCCTCGGAGCAGAAGTATTCAAGCCCGATCCAGACCTTGTGCTCCGGATCGTCGACCATATAAGGCGACCAGTTGTTGAATATCTGCAGTCTGCCGAGCTTGACGTCGCGTTCCTGGATGTAGATCCAGCAGTCGGGGACGATGTTCGCAAGCGTTTTCATCTTCGTCTTGTTGGTTATCTGAAGCTTGTCGCAAAGCAGGCCTACGGTGATGAAATCGCGGTAGGGAAGATCGTGCGTGACTTTAAGCACTTCTTCCGGAACCTTGTCCATACTGTCGCAAAGATCCTTGACCGGCATCGAGGAGATGAAATAATCCGCCCCGTAATCCTTGCCGTTCGCCCTTACCGAAACGACTTTTTTGCCGTCGGTGACTACGCCGTCGACCTTCGCGTTCATGATTATCTCGCCGCCGAGCGAGCGTACTTCGTCGGCAAGCGCCTCCCAAAGCTGACCGGGGCCTTTTTTCGGGTAGATATACTGTTCGATGAGCGAAGTCTCGACCTTCTTCGGATCCTTTTTCTTGAAGGGAGCGGAGATCTTCGACCATACTGCTTTGAAGAGCGAAAGCCCTTTCACGCGCTGCGCGCCCCAGTCGGCGGAGATGTTCGACGGGTTCACGCCCCATACTTTTTCGGTGTAATCCTCGAAGAACATCTCGTAAAGCGGTTTGCCGAAACGGTTTATGTAGAAGTTGCGGAGGTTCGTCTCCTTCTTCTTGAAGACCGCCGACCACATATAGCCGAACCCGGCTTTGACGGTCCTGCCGAAGCCCATGTTCTTGATAGTCTCCCAGGAAAGGGATATCGGATACGCGAAGAACTTTTTAAGGAAGTATATGCGCGAGACGCGTGTGCGGACGAGCATTACTTTTTCTTCCTTTTCGGGGTCGGGGCCGCCTTCGGCAAGCGGCTTTTCGCGGCCCAGGACCTTGTCGTCGTAGGCGGGAGCGCCCTGGACGGGCATTATATGGCGCCAAAGCTCGTTGACTCTGTCGTCCTTCGTGAAGAAGCGGTGCCCGCCGATGTC
>JAGAAM010000196.1 GCA_017615235.1 Clostridia bacterium | reverse complement strand
TTTTTGTCAACATCAAAAAAACAATTTGGATTCATTTCGTTACCGTTACGGACAGCACCGCGAATATTTCAAAAAAGCATTGCAAAAACCTTTCGAATGATATATAATCACATTGAGATAATATGTCCTTATTGGATCATGACCGTCTAAATGACAGGAGACCCTTGATATGAAAAGATTTATCGCTCTTGCTGCGGCTTTGCTGTTTGTGCTGTTCGCGTTTCCCGCGTCTGCCGCGATCTCCGATCCCTCCGAGGTCCCGGAAGATCTTTATTCCGCCCTTGAGGATTGTATTCTTTCGCGCAGCACTTCGGTCGACGTTTCCGCTCTGTCGGTAACTGCCGATCAGCTCAAATACGCCTACAACCAGGTGGTTTATTCGAATCCTCTCGCCGTCTACGTCACCGCGAGCTACAGTTACAACCGCACCGAGGATAAACAATACATCCGCAAGGTCTTCCCGAACTACAGCATAACCGATCCCGATACGGCGGACGCCGCCGTTGAATACGTTTCCGAAAAGATCTCCGCGATCACCGAAACGCTCCCCGAAGGGCTTGACGATTACCAGAAAGCGGCGTACCTTCACGATTACGTCTGCCTTGCCTACCGCATCTCCGACAGCGGAAACTATCTTCGCAACCTTCTTTATATGCTCATGTACGGTCACGGAGTGAGCGAGGCGTACGCGCGGCTTTATATTGCGCTTTTACAGGACGTCGGATTGCAGGCGTATCCTGTTATCGACTTATCCACGGGTGAAGTCTGGGTCGAAGCCCGTCTCGGCGGCAACTGGTATCACGTTGACGTCACCTGCGACGAATCATATCCCGACGTTCCGGGGCGATCGCTTCACGAAAGACTGTTCCAAAGCACTACAGCCGTGAGGCTGGCGCGCGACGGTTCCGGTTTTGTTCCCCGCGCGTCCGCTGACGACCGTTCTCTTGACTTACCGGATTGGAAAAATATCGACAAACCTTTTGCTTTCATTAACGGACAAAGCTACCTCATCGACGGGCGTTATATCCGCGAATTCTCGTTGACCGAAGGTATCGGCGACGAGGTTTACAGGATCTCCGACCTTTGGGATACACCGGACGAAGTCGGGATTGACGCCTGCTTCAGCGGACTCGGCTTTTACAGAAGCCGGCTGATCTTCAACACTCCGCGAAGCGTCTGCGCCCTCGACCCGGTAACGGGCAAGATTGTTGAATTCTATACTCCCGAAGGCGAGGATCTCATTTACGGCGTTTACACGCTCGGCGATAAACTTTACGTCATCACCGCCGAAGACAGCGAACTGAACGGCAGACAGGTCACAGAGGTCGACCTTGACGCAATCAGCGATTCGGTCCTGCACGAGCATGAATATACTTCCTACGAATGGTACTGGAGCGCCGATTTCGGCTCCGCCTACGTTTTGTTCCGCTGCGAATGCGGACACGGGATCCGCGTTGACGCGGCTGTCGTTTCCGAAACGACCCCCGCGACCGCGGAATCGGACGGACAGACGGTATATACCGCCGCCGCGGAGTTTGAAAACGAAACCTATAACGACGTCCAAACGGTAGTGCTGACCTATACGGTCTACGGCGACGCAAACGGCGATCACGTCGTGGACGTGCTTGATTATCTCGTCATCAAACGCCATTTCCTCGGCACTTATACCATTCAGGATCAGTACCTTGTTAACGCCGACGTCAACGGCGACGGCCGCATCAGCGCGGCGGATTACCTTATGGTAAAACGCCACGTACTCGGTACTTACGTGATCCAGCCTCCCGCTCAGAACTGAGCTGCGTACGAAAGATGGCGGTAATGAAAGAACTGTCGCAGGGCGATATCCGCACGATAAAGAATTGCCGTTTGTTTTCGGGGCTCGAAGACAAATCGCTTGACGAGGCGCTCTGCCTCTATTCCGCCGAGCTGCGCGTCCTCCCGAAAGGAGCGGTGATCGCTTCGGAGGGCGGAAGCCTGCAAAAGTTCGGTCTGGTGCTTTCCGGCGCGGTATGCGTCAGCAGCGGCGATATCGACGGCAACACGGTGATAATGAACGCCGTACAGACCGGCGGCACCTTCGGCGAATCGCTTTGCTGGCTCAAAGCCGGGGAGATACCCGTCCGCATCACTGCGACGGAGGATTCGCGCGTGCTGTTCCTTTCTCCTCACGGGCTTGCCTGCAACGGCGACAATGTATGTTCCGACCTGTTCCGCAGGTTCGTTTCGATGCTCGCGGAGCGCACTTTGAAGATGAACGACAGGATACAGATACTTTCCCGCAAGACCCTGCGCGAAAAGCTTCTGATCCTTTTCGCCCAGTACAGCGAATCGGGCAGGAACCGCTCGTTCATCCTTCCTTTCGACCGAGAATCGCTTGCCGTCTATCTCGGCGTCAACCGGACCGCTCTCTCGCGGGAGTTATCCGCGATGAAGCGCGACGGATTGATAGATTATTACAAAAACAGTTTCAAACTTCTTTAGAAAGAGGTGTAATAATGAAAAGAATCGTTGCTTTGATACTGCTTTTGCTTATCATAGCAGTATCGGTACCGGTATCGGCAAACGCCGTCGGGTATTACGATATCCCGAAGGAGGCGTACGAACGCCTTGCAAGCGGCGCCGCTTCCTACGGCGAATACACGGATATGCAGGAATTCGGACTTGACGCGGAAGATATCGCGCTGGTTTACAGAGAGGCGATATTTCTCAATCCGATGCTGTTTTTCGCAGTAGGCGGGTATCAGTATTCCGTCGGCTCGGACGGCATCATCAAAAAAGTCTTTTACAAATATACGATGACGAAAGAGGATTCCGAAGCCGCGGTAGCGTTCGTCAACGAAAAGCTCGACGCTATCGTCGCAACGATCCCCGCGGGACTTGACGATTTTGAGACCGCAGCATATATTTTCGATTATATCTGCCTGAACTTCAGATACACCACCGAGGGAACGCCGAACAACGATATCTACGGAATGCTCCGCGACGGACACGGCATCTGCCAGGGCTATGCGCTGCTCTACCGCGCGCTTCTTGAAAGGGTAGGGATCGAATCGTTCATCGTGACGAGCAATAACCCGAACCACGCCTGGAACGAAGTCAAACTCGGAGGGGTCTGGTATTATACCGACGCCACTTGGGGCGATCCCCGTCCCGATACTCCCGGCAAAGCAAGGCACAGATTCTTCCTTGGCAGCGAAGCGCTGTTCCGGGTCGATCACGGCAACGAAGCCGTGCCTCACAACCCGCTCGACGATACTTCCTATGATAACGCCTTCTGGCGCGATTGCGATTTTTCCTTCGCCTACGCTTCCGGCGAGACTTACTGCATCGTCGGCAACAGTATAAGAAGATTCAGCATCAAAACCGGCGAATATTCCGAGGTTTATTCCGTTCCGGACGTCTGGTTCGTTTACGGTACGCCGAATTATTACAAGGATATATGCTTCACCCAGCTCGGCTCCTACGCAAACAAAGTGCTTTTCAACACTCCGGAACAGGTCATGGCGTACGATCCCGCCGACGGCAGCATCACGCCGATATATACGCTCGAACGCGAAATGTATATCTACGGCATGTACACCTCCGGCAGTAAAGCTTACCTCCGTCTTTCAACTAACGCTAACGATATAACGGAAATCGCGGAGCTCGATCTTGTTCCGATTTTAGGCGAGTTTCACGAACACCGTTATTCCGAACCCGAATTGATCTGGGCGGAAGATTTCAGATCCGCCGTGCTTACCTGCGAATGCGCCTGCGGCGATGTTCTGGAGATCGAGGCGACGGTCAAATCGGTCTATCACGGCGCGAACGGCGACGAACCCGGCTTCGTCGTTTACACCGCGGAAGCGGTCCTGGACGGCGTAAAATACACCGAAGAGAACGAAAACGGGTTTTTATCCGCCGCGATCTTAAGCGGAAAAGACGGTATGGAAATAAGCGTTTTCGGAAATGAAGACAGAATTCTGCTCACCGCGAGATACGACAATCTCGGTAAAGGCGCGAGCGGCGCGGCGATAGAGTGTCTTAATATTGTAAGCGGAAATAAAAAGGAAGAGAGTTTAACGTTATGAAAGAAAAAACAGGACTTATAACCGTGCAGGGCGGCGTTTGCGCCGCGAAAGGCTTTACCGCCAACGGGATCCACTGCGGGATCCGCAAAAACAAAACAAAAAAAGACCTGGCGCTGGTTTTCAGCGAGGTGCCCGCCGCCGCGGCAGCGGTGTACACCACCAACCTCGTGAAGGGCGCCACCCTGCAGGTGACGAAAAAACACCTTGCCAACGGCGTTGCGCAGGCCATTGTGTGCAACAGCGGCATCGCCAACACCTGCTGTGCGGGCGGCGAAGAGGTGGCGCAGGAGATGAGCCGCGTCACCGCCGGAGCGCTGGGGATCAACGCGGAGGATATGATCGTAGCCTCCACCGGCGTGATCGGCCAGCCGCTGGATATCACGCCCATCGCGGCGGGCATGCCCGCGCTGGTTGCCGGGAAAAGCGTTGCAGGGCATAAGGACGCCGCTGAGGGCATCATGACCACCGATACCGTTATGAAAGAGGCCGCGGTGGAGTTTACCATCGGCGATA
>JAGAAM010000195.1 GCA_017615235.1 Clostridia bacterium | reverse complement strand
TATATCCGGCTTCGTCAAGAATGGTTATTATATCCTTGCTTTTGATATCAAAGTCCTTTGCCAGGGCGTTGATCCTGTATTTTTCACTCGTTGTAGCCATATTACCTCTCCCTTTCTGTTTTAGGTGTTGTCGGCCGTAAGGCTTTTTCTGTAAGCCGTGACGAAATTATCGTCGGTGAATGCTATCGCGGCACAGCTCTTTTTTCCGATGGATCTGCCGACTTCGGCCATTGAAGCGTCGGTCTGTTCGCACTTTACGCCGTAAAACGCCGATTTGTCGGACAGCGCCTTTTTCGTGTTGTCCGAAACGTCAGCACAGACGAGCACTAACTTCGCCTTGTGCTTGCGGATAGCTTCAAGCGCGTTTTCGGTCCCTGCGGCAAGCTTGCCGGCGCGTTTCGCCAGACCGATCACTCCGAATGTGTTTTTTTCCAAAGAAACGACCTCCGTTCAGCAAACCGTCACGCCAGTTCCGGATCATCGCGCAGCGCGGCGTAAATATCGTCCGGGATCCGGCACTGGAACGCGCGTTCAAGCCTTTTGGCTTTCACGGCAGCGTCGAAGCACGTCTTGCTTTTGCAGATATAAGCGCCTCTGCCGGGCTTTTTGCCGGTAGGGTCGAGGCTTATCCCGCCTTCGCTGTTCTTCACGACGCGTATAAGCGTGCGCTTGTCCTTCATTTCGCAGCAGCCGAGGCATTTTCGCATCGGTATCTTTTTCTCTGCCACAATGATCACCTCCGGTGATTATTCGCCGGCGTCTTCGCCGTCAGCTTCGGCGGTGCGGGTGCTCTTTATGTCGATCTTGCAGCCGGTAAGTTTAGCCGCGAGCCTTGCGTTCTGGCCTTCTTTTCCGATCGCGAGCGAAAGCTGGTCGTCAGCGACGCGAACGCGGTAAGCCCTGTCGGATTCCGGCAGTTTCATTACCGATTCGACCGTTGCGGGGGCGAGAGCCGCGCTGATGAATTCCTCGGCGTCGTCGCTGTAAAGGATAATGTCGATCTTTTCACCCGCAAGCTCGGCGGTGACGTTGTTCTTACGCGCGCCCTTCGGGCCTATGCAGGCGCCGATGGCGTCGACGTTCTCGTCGTTGGAAACGACGGCGATCTTGGTCCTGCTGCCGGCTTCACGCGCGACGCGCATTATCTCCACGGTGCCGTCCTTGATCTCCGGTACTTCAAGCTCGAAAAGGCGGCTGACAAGCCCGGGATGCACGCGGGAAAGCTGGACGCTCGGTCCGCGGGCGGCTTTTTTTATCTCGGTGATATAGACTTTTATCCTGTCGCCGACCTGAAGCGTTTCGTTGGGGATCTGCTCGTTGCGGAAGAGCACCATCTCGTTTTTGTTCCTGCCGATCTCGAGCGTCGCGTTGCCGGTGTTCGGGTCGACTCTCACGACGACTGCGGAGACGATCTCCTCTTTCTTGTCCTCGTATTCGCGGATTAGGTTTCCGCGTTCGGCTTCGCGGATGCCCTGGATTATGACCTGTTTTGCGGTCTGGGCGGCGATCCTGCCGAAGTTTTTGGTTTTCAGCTCTATCTCGTAGATATCGCCGACTTTGTATTTTTTGGACTTCATGTGCGCGTCGTCGAGCGAGATCTCGGTCATCGGATCGGTCACTTCTTCAACGACGGTCAGCTGTTTGTAAAGCTTGGCTTCCTGTTTGACGGGATCGAGCTTTATCCTGGCGTTTTCGTTGCCGGCGTTCTCCTTGCGGTAAGCCGAAAGCAAAGCCGCTTCGATCCTTTCGAGCATATACTCCTTCGAAATGCCCTTTTCTTTTTCAAGAAGGTCGAGAGATTCAAAAAGTTCCTTGTTCATTTTTTACTCCTTGTCTTCGTCTTCGGGGTCCTGATCCCCGTCGGTTTTATAAAAATCAGCGGTTATTTTCGATATCGTTTTTTTGTCGATCTTCAATTGCTTTTCGCCGGTGTCGAGCGTCACGCTGTCCTTGTCGAACTCCGCGATCCTGCCGCAGAACTCCTTGCTGCCGTCAAGCGCGGTATAAAGCCCGATATTTACCGGCATGCCGTTATCGCATACGAAAGCGATGTGTTCCTCGCGGTCGAGGGGGCGTACCGTCCCGGCGGAGGACACCTGGAGGCAATAGCTTTCCTCGATGGGGTCGAGCTCGTCGATGAGCGGTTCGACTATCTTCGTGACCGCCGAACAGTCGTTGATCGAGACGCCTTCTTTTTTGTCGATGGAAATCTCAAGAATCATCTCCGGGCCTTCTTTGTAATAAGAAACGTCCCAAAGAGTATAACCCGCGTCGGTCACCGGTTTTTCGACCAGCGCGCGCACCTTCGCGGCGACGCCGCTTTTTTTGTCTGCCATCGGAATCTCCTTATCAAACAGTCAAGAGAGGGCGTCGACCCTCTCTTGTCAATAATCATTCTTCTTTGGGTATTATACCATGTTTTACTGCGCATTACAATAGTTTTTTGAAAAAATCTTCCCCGTTTTAATGCACTTTTTCGCAGTAAAGCCCGGATTTTTCGGCTTTTTCCCAATCCACGAACAGCATCTTCTTTTTGCCTTTACCGGCGGTGATGCTGCGCTCGGAGATGATCTCCGCGTCCATAAGCGATTTCATCGCGTTGGTGATCCTTTGTTTTTCGGGACCCTTTGCGCGCGATTTCTCGGTGACTTCTTTTATCGCGTCATTGTAAGTCGGGCTGCGGCTGGTTTTGAGATAATCGAAGATATAGCCGTAAAAGCTGTCGTTTATATCCTTTTCCGTGGGCATTACCCTGAACGAGCTTGCCGTCTCGCGAAGCTGTTTCGAGAACGATCCGTTCACTCCGTAAACGACGACTTCCTTGCGGTAAAAGTTCTTTAAAAACGCGGTAACGGAGCTGAAATGCCCGTCGCCGGAGAACAGTATGAATACGTCGATATCGTCCGAAGAAAGCGCCTTTTGATACATGTTATCGAGAATAATGAAGTCGGTATAATCCTTTTGTACGCCGTTCGGACTGCGCGTGTCGATTATCTTGTTTGAAAACAGCCTTATCCTGCCTATCTCGTCTGCAAGGCTCTTGTGCGAGAAATCGGCAAAGAACGTGACTTCGATAAGATTATAATTTTTGTTGAGTTCCTCAAACCAGTCGCGGATGTTCGGCTGAAGGCCGTAATTGTTTTTTAACGAGATATACCAGTGCTCGTAATCCACGAAAGCGACCGCTTTCGGGAGTCTTGCGCCGGATTCTCCGTTCACGGGATTGCGCGCGGGTTCTTTTTTGCTGAAAAGACCTATGTTTATCGCCTCCTTTCTGTTAGAATAAATGCTTGTTAAAGGGAAGATATGATCATTTATAAGCGGCTTTGTTGTTTCCCGTAAAGATCGCGATGAACCGCCATTTGATGCGGCTCAGCGACGGGATGATATGATTGTGGAGCCTGAAATAGCGCGTAAGATGCTTATAGCCCTTTTTCAACTCGCGCTCGGCGGCGTCGACGTTGCTCTTCGCGTTAACGTCGAAATCGTGTTCGATTATCCCGCGCTTTTCAAAATCGGCGTCGATCCCTTCGCTTTTCAGAAAACCGACGAGCGCAGGCACCCATTTGCCCTTAACGAGCTGCATCCGGAAATCGTAACACACGGCCTGCCTTTCCGGGATTTCTTTTTGATAAAGCGGGGTCTTGTCGAAATCGTACTGCGACAGGGTGAAGTATTTTTCTTTCCGCCAAAGTTTGTACGACCTGTCACGCATGACCAGCTCCGCCTGCCAGATATTCAGGCCGGGCTTGACAAGCTTTCTCAAAAGCGCGGTCTTCCATAATCCCGGTGAAAGATCGGCTTTATAATCGCTGTAGCGGTTCACCGAAAGGAAAAATTTCTTTCCTTCGACGGGAAAATTCGGATATCTCGAATGAGCCGCGCAGAAATAACAGCATCCGAAATCCTTCGTTCCGCGTATCTCGTCCATAAATTCGCCGAACTTCGCTTCGTCGACCGGATGAGGAAGAAGGAAATCCTCCAGGACCAGATAACAGTATTCGGTCTTCACGCTTTCCAACGCCTTTAAAAAGCGCGTGCTCCAGGGCATTTCTTTATCGCCTTCTGCGCATACGGCAGGGCAGACGATATCATATCCCGGATAGGAATAATCGAGCGTTTCGGCATTAAGCACCACCGGCAGTTCGCGGGAAGACGGCCACTTTGCCGAAAGGTTTCGGAAAAACACCGGCCAGAGGTCGCTGTTTTTGTCGCAGCTGCTGATGAAAATTGTCAGATCCGAAACCGGCATAACGGCCCTCCTGGTTGCACTGTCACATGATCCCACGCCGGATATTATACATCCAAATCGCCGCCAAGTCAATAGTTTTGCCGGGTCAGATAATCCTTCATTTGCTCGATTATCCGCTTTTCAAGACGGGAAATATAGCTTTGCGATATGCCCAGGATATCCGCCACCTCTTTTTGGGTAAGCTCCCTGCCTCCGTTCTTCAATCCGTATCGAAGCTCGATTATACGCCGGTCTCTTTTGCAAAGTCCCGCCATCGCCTTCGAGATCATCCTTTTGTCCTCGTTCTCCTCCAGACTTTTATATACGTAATCGTTGTCGGTGCCCAGCACGTCGCATAAAAGCAGTTCGTTGCCGTCGTAATCGATATTCAGCGGCTCGTCGAGCGAAAGTTCGGCCTTCGCGCCGGAGTTCTTGCGGATAAACATCAGTATCTCGTTCTCGATGCACCGCGAAGCGTAGGTCGCCAGCTTGATCTGCTTGTCCGACCGGAAGGTGTTCACCGCTTTGATAAGCCCGATGGTGCCTATCGAGATCAGATCCTCGATACCTATCGACGTGCTCTCGAACTTTTTTGCGATATATACGACAAGCCTCAGGTTGCGCTCGATCAGCGTCTTCCGGGCGCCGGGATCGCTTTCGATAGTCTGCAGAAGCTCCGCTTCCTCCTCCTTGGAAAGCGGCGGAGGCAGCGTCTGCGGTCCGTTTATGTAAAAAACGAAGTTGTCGCCGCAAAGTATCCGGCGTATAAGCTTGATCAGCGGGTCTGTAACGGTTTTCATAAAACTTTTCCTTTCATCGTCAGATCAGTTCGGCGGGCAAAAGCCCGTCGTATCCGGAATAGGAAGCCCTTTCGGTGTCCACTCCGATAAAAGCCTTGACTTCGCGCGGCTTGTTCGCCGGGATGATGACTTCCGCTTTTTCCGGGCGGAACCCGAAAAGGCAGCCCTTTCCGGCACCGGTCTCGAAAGGGATCATCCTCACCGCGACGGGGTAACCGGTCACGTCGGGACTGTCGAGCGGAGGAGGGAGCACCGAGTGCGAAAGCACGATCACCGGCAGGGCGGAAAACGGCTCCGTGACAAGGTTCCCGCTGTCGACGATCAGCCGCGCCCGCACCGTCTCGCCTGCTACCGTGAAGCGCAGCTCGCACACCCTCGTTTTGCTTTTGTTCCGGCATATCAGCCCGTAAAACAGCGCCGCCAGCGCGGATATCACGCATATCGGCGCGAAAGCCGCCCGGCTCAATCCTTCGCCGTTCGAAACAAGCCCGTATATCCCGCTTACGAGTCCGCCCATCAGCGCTTCCGTCGTGAAAAACGACACGAGCACGAGCGCGAACTTTTTCGCTCCTCCCGAAACTCCGAACGCGATCATGCAGACGACAGCCGCCGCGGCGACGTGCATCGGCAGCAGGACGTAAACCGGAAGTCCGGGGAACAGATACGGCAGAAAAGCGTAAACGCTCCCGAACAGAGCCGCTGCGAGCGTCCGCAAAGTTTTCGCGCCCCGCCGGTTCAGCCGTCCGGTAATGAAAAGACATAAAAAATCGATGCAGAAGTTGATAACGAAATAAATATCCGCATAAATCACGCCGTCTTCAAAATACATATAAAACACCACCGCCGGGATCATTATAGATCCCGCGCCGTGGTGCATTTTGTCGCAACCGAAAGCGAAGTGAAAAAATTTTTGAAAAAGCCTTTTCTCCTTTTTAAAACGCCGAAAGGTATCGCGTCGGTCATCCTTGCCGTCGCGTTGACGGTATTCGCCGTCTGCGCGATAGCCGCGATATACGGCGGGAATAACGATATCGCCGTATTCGCCGGAGGCGGAGGCAACGGACTGCCGCGCGGACTGTTCGATCTGTTCAAAGAAGCTGTCGGATAACTGTGTTCTATATCGTCGTTCCGCGCCTGAGGCTGAGGATATCGGTCTTCGCACTGCCGGTGCTGATTTTTATGCTTTCCGTCGAAGGCGCGATCCCGTTCTGTATACTTTTTCTATCCGCGCTTATCCACGAAGCCGGACATCTCGCGGCGCTGAGATCGCTTTCGGCGCGTCCGCGAAGGATCGATGTACTGCCGATGGGAGCGCTTATCGTCTGCCCGGAAGGGCTTGACGACGCTTCTGAACTCCGCGTCGCGCTCGCGGGGCCGGCGTTTTCGCTTTTGGCGGCGGCACTGTGCGCTCTGCTGTTCGCCGCCGCGGGTTCGGAATATGCTCTTTTCGGGTCGGCGGTAAATCTGTTCCTCGCTGCGTTCAATCTCCTTCCGGGGAAAAAACTCGACGGCGGCAAGGCGCTGTATTGCCTGATAAGCATAAAAAACAGAAAAGACACGGCGGAACGTATCTGTTCCG
>JAGAAM010000194.1 GCA_017615235.1 Clostridia bacterium | reverse complement strand
GATATAACTTTATCGACGCCGCGGACGTTATATTCTTCGACTCCGATGGGCGTTTTGACGCCACCCGTACCAACAACCGCCTTTCCGAGGTGCTTGCCGATAAGGAAAACGCCGTCATACCCGGTTTTTACGGCTCGACTCCGGACGGAGAAGTTAAGACTTTCTCACGCGGGGGGAGCGATATCACCGGCGCGATCGTCGCGCGGGCTGTGATGGCGGATATTTACGAGAACTGGACCGACGTTTCGGGATTCATGATGTGCGATCCGCGCATCGTCGATAATCCCAGGCCTATAAAGATAATCACCTACCGCGAACTCCGCGAGCTTTCCTATATGGGCGCGACTGTGCTCCACGAGGACAGCATTTTCCCGGTCAAACTTGCCGGGATACCGATAAACATCCGAAACACGAACTGTCCTTCCGACAGCGGAACGATGATAGTCAACTCCACGGAGGGATACCGTTCCAACGAGCTTATCACCGGCATCGCGGGGAAATCCGGTTTTTCGGTAATCCGTATCGAAAAAGATATGATGAACGGCGAGATCGGCTTCGTTATGCGCGTTCTGAAGATATTCTCCGACCGCGGACTTTCCTTCGAGCATCTGCCTTCCGGCATCGACACGATGTGCGTCGTCATAAGTACGGAGGCGATCAAGGGCAGGGAACGCGAGATATTATCCGCGATCTCAAAAGAAGTCAACCCCGACAACATCGAGATCGAAGGTTCTTTGAGCCTCATCGCAGTCGTCGGCCGCGGCATGGCGGGTATGCCCGGTACCGCTTCGCGCGTGTTCACCGCGCTTTCCCGCGAGGGGATAAACATCCGAATGATAGATCAGGGATCCAGCGAGTTGAACATCATCGTCGGCGTTCACGAGTGTAACTTCCAAAACGCCATCCGCTGTATCTATTCCGAATTCAACCACAGCTGATGGAGCTTTACACCACCGTCCGCGGCAGCGCGGAATTCACGCTGACCGAAAAGAAAAGCGAATTCATCGCGCATTGCGCTCCGGTCAAGACAGAACAGGAAGCCGTTGCTTTCGTCGATTCGATAAAGAAAAAGTATTCCGACGCGCGCCACAACGTATACGCTTACGTTCTGCGCGAAGGTTTCGCCTCGCGCTATTCCGACGACGGCGAACCGCACGGGACAGCCGGGATGCCGGTGCTCGACGCGATAAGAAAAGCCGGGGTCACCGATTGCACGGTCGTGGTGACGAGGTATTTCGGCGGGATCCTGCTCGGTACGGGCGGGCTCGTCCGCGCTTATACAGCCGCCGCCGTGGGCGCGCTGGAAGCCGCGGGTATCGCAAAAGTCGGCTTGTTCGCGATCTACGGAATGTCGATGAATTATTCGGATTACCGCCGCCTTATGCCGCTCGTCCAGGCTTACGGCGCACATATCGAGGAAAGCATTTTTTCCGATACCGTCACGCTTTCGGCGGCGATCGGCGCCGGCTCCGAAAAGGCGTTCCTCACCGCCGTTACCGACGCGACGAATGCGCGGGTCTCTCCATCGCGCATAGGCGAGAAAACGGGTTTTATCGATCAATAAGCAAAACAAAAAAGCGGCTTTTGCCGCTTTTTTATCTTTTTTATTTTAAAGTTTATTCGAGCGATCCTTCTTCTTCAAAGCTTGCATCCGGACTTTCCGTCGTAAGCGCGTCGGAGCCGTCGCTTTCCGGAGCGGGGACCGCCGGAAGGGAAGCCGGATCCACGGGATACTCCGTGCCGTTGATGACGAGCGTTTCGTCGTCCTTCCAGTAAACTTTGATCCTTTCGTATTCAAGCCTGCCGCCGGAATAGATGACGCCGGGTTTATGCTCGAAACAGCCGATGACAGCGCCGGTCTTCTTTGACTTGCAGACGTAAACGCGGGTCTCGCCGTCGGTCATGATGCCGTTTTCGGTATATTTTATCTCCACGGAATAGGTGCATTCCGGGGAATCGGGCCCGTCGCTGTATTTAATCTCGCGGAAGGCGAAGACGGTTATCGAAAGATATACCGCGTAGGCGAGAGCCGCCATCCCGGCGATCACCGTTACAACGCCGCAGGCGGCGCGGAATATGCTGTCGTCGGCGGATTTCACGAACATGATTATCACGGCGATCAGCCCGAACAGCATGACTGCCGCGGGGGCGAGGCTGCTGCCCGGTTTTATTCTAAGGGCGAGATATACGAAATAGAACAGTTCGGCGGAGGTAAGCGGAAGCAAAAGCGAAAGCACCCAGCCGTTCACCGACCTATACCCGTTTTTGAAGACGATGAAAACGACTGCTGCCGCGATCGACAGCACCGAAAGCGCTATCGCCCACGCCAAAGGAGAATAAACGACAAAATACTTCCCGGCCAGCACCGAGATAAGGAACAGTATCGGAATGACCGCGTTCAACGCCGCGAGCACGCCGGGAACGACGCCGAAAATCCTTTTACGGACCATGCCTGTTTTCTCCTTCCGTGATTTTTCGATTAATTATAACACCAGTTTATGAACAAATTGTGAACAAACGTCAAAAACTGCCTTGATACGGCAAAAAAGAAGGCCTCCGGACAAATCCGGAGACCTTTTGATCATTCGTGTATCACCTGTAATTCCTTCTCAGGTTCATTTCGCTGGTCGTGTTTTCAAGACAGATCTTTAAATGCGCCAGTGAAAGCCCGAGGTTTTCGTGGCGGAGCGCGATGCCGTCCGGGACGGTAAGCACTTCCGGCGCGAAGTTCCATATCGCTTTCACGCCCGCTTTCAGAAGCAGGTCGCAAACCGATTGCGCCTCGCCTTCCGGCACGGTGATGATGCCGATCTTTATCCCGTTTTCTGCGCAGTATGACGCAAGATCCGACAGGGGATAGATCATCTTGCCGTAGGAAGTCTTCGTCGCTTCTTTGACCGAAATGTCGAAAGCGGCGGGGATACGGACTCCGTAAATCTCGAAATAGCCGTATTCAAGCAACGCCTGACCGAGCCTGCCGGCGCCGACGATCACGGCCTGTTCGTTCTTCGAAGGGTTAAGGATCGCTTCTATGTCCCCGATAAGGCCCCTGACGTCGTAGCCGAGTTTAGGCCTCCCGGCGTCGCTCACCGCGCTCAGATCTTTGCGCACCTGAACTTCTCCTCTCCCGAGATCCTTTGCGATCTTCGGAGCGGAGATCCTTCCTGCGTTTTCTTCTATATGTGCTTTCAGATAATCGAGATAGATCGGCAGCCTGCCCAATGTAGCTCGCGGAATGCTGTTCTTTGTCATGATCGTTCCTTTGCTCGTCCGAAAATCAAAACTCTTTCGGGACAGCGGCGTGGGTCTTTTGCTTCTTTGAAAAAATTTCGATTATATTATATCACATTTTATTTACTACGGAATTGTGTATATATACAAAATTAAGTTTGCCGTATTATACAGGTTGTATAAAAATCTAAAAAAGTCAAATGTATTGATAAAAAGGGCTCCGACGGTCTTTTTGTGCCGTGCGGAGCCTTTTTCAATATACAAAATTTACTGAATAAATAGATAAACGGTATACTTATTATGCGTTACTCGTCGTCCGTATCCGTCGCCGCCGTTGCTTTCGGGGTGATATCGCCGGATTTCGTCAGCGCGTATTTGGTCAATACCGGGCCGACAAGCTCGTATATCAGCACCGCGAAAAGCGTTATGTTGCGGATAAGAGTGCCGATTCCTCCGCCGAGCGTTTCCGCCGTAACCGACATCCCCAAAGCGACTCCCGCCTGGGGAAGGAGGGTTATGCCGAGGTATTTCACGATCTTAGGTTCGCATTTCGCCAGCTTCGCGCTGGTGCCCGCGCCGAAGTATTTTCCCGCCGCGCGGACGATGATATAGACAACGCCGATTATAATGACGGTAAAATCGCCGAATATATCGAATTCAAGTTCCGCGCCGCTCAGCACGAAGAACAGCAGGAACAGGGGAGCGGTCCATTTGTCGGTCTTTTCCATGATCTCCGGTGAAAAGTCGCAGACGTTGCAGAACACCGTTCCGAGCATCATACAGACCAGCAGGGAAGAGAACCCGACCTTTACGCCGAACACGTCGAACTTTATCATCGAAAGCGCTACGGTGAGTATCACGAAGGTTATCGAAAGCGTCAGCCTTTTGCTGTTGGACTTGAAAAACTTTTCGGCTGCGCTGAAAAGGAACCCCATCAAAGTGCCGAGCAGCAGAGATACCGCCACTTCGATCAAAGGCTCCGCTATGACCGAGACAGCGGAGATCTCGCCGGATTCGAGCGATTTTGCGATCCCGAACGAGACCGCGAATACCACGAGCCCGACCGCGTCGTCGATAGCCACTATCGGCAAAAGTATGTCGGTCAGCTTACCTTTCGCCTTGTACTGACGGACGACCATAAGCGTCGCCGCCGGGGCGGTCGCCGTTGCTATGGCGCCGAGCGTTATCGCGGCGGATATCGGAAGCTTGTCGGGCATCGCGAAGTGCATCCCGATCAGGACGGCGTCGACCGCGACGGTCGCGGCGACAGCCTGGAAGATACCGACGATGGCGGCCTGCTTGCCGATCTGTTTTATCTGTGAAAGGCGGAATTCGTTGCCTATCGCGAACGCGATGAACCCCAAAGCGGTATCGCAGATGATCGTATTCGCCTTTACGCTTTCGGTCGTGACGAACCCTATGCCTTCTATGCCGAGATTGCCCAGGCAGTAAGGCCCGATCAGTATCCCGGCGATAAGATAACCTGTAACGGCGGGAAGTTTCAAAAGTTTTACGAATCTCGATACCAGCAGGCCCGCCGCCATTGCGATACCGATCGCCAGAAGTGTTTCCATTTATTTATTCACGACTTTTCGTGTTGAATTTTTCTCTGTTCTTCGTCTTTGCGGCTTTGTTCTTGCGAACTATCCCGACGGCGAGAGCCGCGACGGCGGCGGCGAGAGTCACGCCTACGAAGATATAGGCGATGATCCTTCCGGGTTCGGGACCTTCTTCGGGCCGAACTTCGGATTCTTCCTCCGGGACGCTTTCTTCCGCCGATCCTTCGCTTTCCTCAACCGGCGAGCTGTCGTCTTCGGAAGTGCCGGGGTCTTCGGATTCCTCCGGCGGGATATATTCGGTCACGGATTTCGAAAGTCTCGCGTATTTCGCCAGCGCGTGAAAATCGCGCATCACGGCGGATTTGGCTACGCTTTGCGAGAACACCATCGCCATGCGGCTTTCAAGCTCCTCCGCGTCTTCGGCGGAAAGTCCTTTTTCGCCGATCTTCGCGCGGTACTCGTTTATCAGCGAGAACGCGTCGTCGACGGTATCCTCGTCGCAGCCGTTCAAAAGGTCTTTTATGACCGAGTTTATCTTCGTTTTGGAATAATCGAGCAGCGCCTTTTCGGATTCCGCGGCGTTGTATCCCGGGACGGCGGTCTTTTCGGCGAACAGACCCGATGACAGGTTTTCGGAATAATGCTGTTCGACG